>JAZSCJ010000146.1:0-6910 GCA_045602885.1 Oscillospiraceae bacterium | reverse complement strand
GGAAAAATTATGAAAAAGTTGAGCGATTCATAAGAATTTTTTGAAAAAGTGTGATATAATGCCCGTTGTGATCAAACTGACGCAAACGGAAAGGTAGACGTTTTTATGGGACTTGCAGAAATTATCATGCTGCTGGGTGGCCTGGGTTTTTTTCTGTTTGGCATGTCGCTGTTGGGCGATGGGCTCAAGCGGGTGGCCGGCAGTAAGCTGGAAATGATCCTGGCCAAGCTGACCTCCACCACATTTCGGGGCGTGCTGCTGGGTACGCTGGTTACGGCGGTCATTCAGTCTTCCTCGGCCACAACGGTCATGGTGGTGGGTTTTGTCAACTCGGGTATCATGCGCCTGACCAATGCCATTGGCATTATCATGGGTGCCAACATCGGCACTACGGCCACCGGCTGGATCCTTACCTTGGCCGGGGTAGAGGGCAAGGGCGTGTTTTCCTCGGCCACCATGTTCGCGCTGATTGCCTTCATCGGCATTATTCTGTACTTTTTCTGCAAAAACCCCACCAAAAAAAGCGTGGGAATGATTTTGCTGGCCTTTTCGGTTTTGATGAGCGGTATGCAGTCCATGAGCGCCGCCATGAGCGGTCTGAAGACCAGTCCCGTCTTTCTGAATTTCATTACCGCCGTGAAAAATCCGCTGATCTCCCTGCTGGTGGGCGTGGTGGTGACGGCCATCATCCAAAGCTGCTCGGCCTCCATCGGTATTTTGCAGGCGCTTTCGGTCACCGGCGTGATCAGCTACGAGGTGGCCATTCCCATGGTGCTGGGTATGTGCATTGGCGCTTGCGTGCCGGTGCTGATTTCAGCCATCGGCGCCAATGTCAACGGCAAGCGTGCCGCGCTGGTGTATCTCTACTTCAATCTGGCCGGCAGCATTATTTTGATGCCCCTGTTCTACCTGCTCCATGCGATCATCGGATTTGAGTTTGTGGCGACCATAGCCACCAGTGCGGGAATTGCCATTATCAATACGATATATAAGGTGCTGGCCACCGTCATCCAGATGCCCTTCGCCCGGGTGCTGGAGAAATTTGCCGTCAAGAGCGTGCGAGAGAAGAAGGGGGACGAGGACGAGGAGGTCGAAGAGGTCGCGCTGGACGCGCGCTTGCTGAACTACCCTGCGACCGCGCTGGAGCAAAGCGGCAAGAGTCTGGAGCAGATGAGTGCCGCCGCCTTCAAGAATCTCAGCAAGTCCATCGAGCTGCTGTACACCTTCCATCAGGAGAAGCACGATAAGGTGCTCAGCCGTGAGGATACGGTGGACCACTACGAGGACCGGCTGGGCGCGTATCTGGTGCAGATCAACACCAAAGAGCTGACCGCCGTGGAGACCCGGCTTTCCGCCAAATACCTGCACTGTCTGAACAATTTGGAGCGCATCTCCGACCATGCGGTCAATCTGGCCGAGCTGGCGCAGGAGATGCACCAAAAGCGCATCAACTTTTCGGCGCAGGCCGAGCGTGAGGTGCGCATCTGCAGCGGCGCCGTGTGCGAAATTGCCGCCTTGGCCCGTGCGGCCCTGGCGGAAAACAATCTGGCGCTGGCGCGCAAGGTGGAGCCGCTGGAAGAGGTCATCGACGCGCTGACCGAGGAGATGAAAGTGCGCCACATCAAGCGCCTGCAGGCCGGCGCGTGCACGCTGGAGCTGGGTTTCATCTTCAACGACTGCATCAACAATTTCGAGCGCGTGGCCGACCACTGCTCCAACATCGCCGTGGCGGTGCTGGAGGCGGCCGACGGCAACGTGCTGGCTCACGATTACCTGCGCGCCGTTAAGCAGAGCAATCAAGAGGAGTATCGCAATCTGCTCAAGCACTACGAAAATCTCTATCTGAATCTGCTGCTGTCCCACGATGCCACCGACCAGTAACCGTACATATCGGAGGAGACCCATGAAGAAAAACACCGCCGTATGCCTGAGCGCGCTGTTGCTTGCCCTTAGTCTGTGCGGCTGTTCGCAGCAGCAGCCGCCGTCCGCCCCCGCCCCGGAAGCGGATGGCCTGCGTGTCCACTTTATCGATGTGGGACAGGCCGACAGCACCCTGCTGCAATGCAATGGGCAGACCATGCTTATTGACGGCGGAAATGTGGAGGACAGCGCGCTGGTGTCTGACTATCTGGCCGCGCAGGGTGTGGAGCATCTGGACTATGTGGTGTGTACCCATATTCACGAAGACCACGTGGGCGGTCTGCCGGGCGTGATGGACGACTACAGCGTGGGACAGGTGCTCACCTCGCCCGGCGCGTCCGATTCCTGGCTGTTGGAAGAATTTGCCGACGCGGCATACGCGCAGGGTCTGACTCTCACCGTGCCGCCAATCGACAGCACCGTTACCCTGGGCATGGCGCAGGTGAGTGTGCTTGGCCCCCGGGCGCAGTACGAGCAGGGCAACGACACCTCGCTGGTGCTCCGGGTGGACTACGGCGGAACCTCGTTCTTGTTCCCCGGCGATATGGAAACCACCGCCGAGTACGACCTGTTGGCGGCCGAGTGTGATCTGGACGCGGATGTGCTCAAAATGGGCCACCACGGCAGCAGCACCTCCAGCAGCTATGTGTTCCTGCGGCAAGTCATGCCGCAATACGCAGTCATTTCGGCCGGGGTCAACAACGAGTACGGCCACCCCCATCGTGAGGTTATGAGCCGCCTGCGCGATGCCCGGGTGACCATCTACCGCACCGATGAGCAGGGCAGCGTGGTGGCCCACAGCGATGGGCAAACGGTGCAGTTCACCACCGAAAAGGACGTTGCGCCCGAAGTGGGCCGGGCGGAAGTGGGCGTGACCTACATCGGAAATAAAAACTCCCGGGTCTTTCACCGGGAGGGCTGCGACGGATTGCCCACGGCGAAAAATCAAGTGATCTTCTCCGTGCGTGCCGAAGCCGAGGCCGCCGGGTATACCCCCTGCGGCGGCTGCCGACCGTGAGAACCCTCTCCGGCCTCGCTGTGCTCGGCCCCCTCTCCCAAAGGGAGAGGCAAGTTTTTGCGCCGCCCGTATCTTGGCTCTCCCTCTGGGAGAGCTGTCGGCGCAGCCGACTGAGAGGGCGTTGGCTCTCCCTTTGGGAGAGCTGTCAGCGCAGCCGACTGAGAGGGCGTAGGCTCTCCCTATGGGAGAGCTGTCAGCGCAGCTGACTGAGAGGGTCAACCCGTTCCCGAATCGTAAAATCGATCTGTTCGCACACCCCTTGAAAATTTCGGTCTACATCCCCATTGGAAAAACGCAACACCTTTAATCCTAACGATTCCAAATACGCAGAGCGCCGGCAATCATATGCCGCGCTCTGCGTTTCGTAATGTTGTGAGCCGTCAAGCTCAATGACCAGTTTGGCGCTTGCGCAATAAAAATCCACAATAAATCGTCCGATGATGCGCTGCTTGTAGATCTTTACGGGGTACTTGCGCAGGAACAGATACCAAAGCTTTCGTTCGTGTGGGGTCATTTCCCGGCGCAGTCGCCGCGCGGTTTCTAACTGGCGGTTGTCCTTTGGGATGGTCATGGGTTCATCTCCGTTCTTTTGCCCTCTCCGGCCTCGCTGTGCTCGGCCACCTCTCCCAAAGGGAGAGGCAAGCCTTAGTTCCCCCCGTATCTTGGCTCTCCCTATGGGAGAGCTGTCAGCGCAGCTGACTGAGAGGGCATTAATGCGGCCCCGGGTTGTCCTGTTTCAGCGGCAGCTGTGCGAACAGGCGGGCGGTCTGGGCTTCGAAGGCGGCCGGGTCGGCGGTTTTGCGCAGAGCCTTGCCCTGCTTGCCGTCGTCCTCAAACAGTCCGATCAGATAAAACCAAAGCTCTTTCATGCGCATCATGGCGTTGCGGCGGCTTTGAAAGCTCTGGCAGTAGCTTTCATATAAGGTGTCGTGAAACTCCTGCAATTCCTCCACCGATGCCGCCGGGCCGCCCTTGACCTTGCGCGCCAGCGCCGGGTCGCCCATCAGCCCGCGCCCCAGCATCAGCGTGTCCACCGTGGGGAAGCGCGTGGCAAAGTCATGGCATTGCCCGGCGGTATTCAGATCGCCGTTGTAGCTTACGCGCAGCGTGCAGCGCCCCAGCGCCGCGGCAAACACCGATTGGCGCGCCGGTACGCGGTACATATCCTTTTGCACCCGGGGGTGAATGATCAGCTCTTCCATGGGATAGCGCCCAAACAGCTCCAGCAGCGGCCAAAACTCCTCGGGCTCGGTCAGCCCCAGCCGGGTCTTGACCGAAACGGCAATGGGACAGCGGGCAAATACCGTGTCCAAAAAGCATTCCAGCTCGGCCGGGCGGCCCAGAAACCCCGCCCCCTTGCCCTTGGCCACCACGGTGCCCGAGGGACAGCCCAAATTCAGATTGACCCGCTCATACCCCAGCGCGGCCAGCTCCCCGGCGGCCCAGAGAAAATCCTCGGCATTGCGGGTAAGCAGCTGGGGGATGAGCACCAGCCCCGCGTTGTGCTCGGGCAGTACCTGCGCCAGCTCCTTCTTGCCGAAATGATGGGTCTGGGTGGGGGAGAGAAAGGGCGCGTAATACCGATCCACGCCGCCGAATATACGCGCATGCGCCTGCCGATACAAGTGCCCGGTGATGCCCTCCATGGGCGCGCAGTCCAGTTTCATGCCATCCCCTCCGCCGTTGTAAAAAAGTCAAGTTTAATTGTATACGCTTTCCTGCGCCGTGACAAATCCTTTTGTTTGCCACCGGGGGAAAAATTTGAAAAAATTTTTGCAAAACTATTATTTTGAAGGGAAATGGGCCGAAAATAACAGTGTAAGCAGGAAACACCTGCCACTTCGGTTTCAATCGGTCGTACGGCCGATGAAATACACGTACCTGTGCCAAGTGGTGCGGACAGTCCGGCCGGATGGCCGCCCCGCAAGGCACGCCCACCCAACGGACGGGTCGAAGGAATGACCCGATTAAATGAAAAGGAGATTTCGATATGCGTATTCAACACAACATTATGGCGATGAACTCTTATCGCAACCTGGGCATGAACAACCGTGCTCTGTCCGGCAACCTGGAAAAGCTGTCCTCGGGCTACAAGATCAACCGCGCCGGTGACGACGCCGCCGGTCTGGCTATCTCCGAGAAGATGCGCGCTCAGATCACCGGTCTGGACGCCGCTCAGAAGAACGTCAACGACGGTATCTCTCTGGTTAAGACCGCTGAGGGTGCTATGCAGGAGATCCAGGACATGCTCAACCGCATGGAGTACCTGGCCACCCAGTCCGCCAACGGCACTTACGACAACGACGTGGACCGCGCCAACCTGCAGAAGGAAGTCGAGGCCCTGAAGTCGGAAATCGACCGCATCGCTGACTCCTCCAACTTCAACGGCACCAAGCTGCTGGACGGCTCTCTGGGCGGCGGCGCAGTGTCCGCCGACGGTGCGACCTTCCAGGGCGCTGAAGTTGCCAAGTATCAGGAAGCAAGCTTTGATATCACTCTGGGTGACTTCACTGGCGCTACGGGTACTGCTGACACCAACATTGACACCTTCCGCATTGACGGGCAGAACCTGACCATCGACTGGTCCAAGGGCGACGCGGCTAAGGTTCTCGCTTCCATGAACGCTGCTGACCTGACCGGCTCCGGCGAAGAGGCAACCAAGGACTACGCCCAGAAGCTGGAAGATCTGTTCAACAACGAGATGAAGGCACAGGGCCTGTCCGGCTCGGTCGAAGTCAACTTCAAGGCGAATGGTACGGTTACCATCGAGAGTACCAACAAGACGGCAAAGTCCGAGGTTTCCTATGTCGGTTCTAAGGCTGATGCTGATGCTTCTCTCGGTGCGCTGATGTTCGGTTCCACCGATGGCAAGAGCATTGTCAACGAGGCCACTAAGAACTATAACGGTGATACTCTGGCTGCGACCGATTACTTCTCCATGAAGCTGAACGGTGTGACGCTGAATGTTACCGTTGGTGCTGCTCTGACCAAGGGCACCAGCACGATGGATGAAGTTGCTACTGCGTTGCAGACTGCGATTCAAGGCGCAGTTGCTGATTACAACACTGAGCTGGGTGGCCTGACTGGCGGCACCAAGGATACCGAAAGCGGCCTGACCGGTCTGACTGCTTCCGACTTTGTTGTTGTGGAAGAGAATGGCTCGCTCAAGATCACCTATGAGGGTGACGAGGATGTGTCCTTCAGCTTCTCCGACGTGGGCGATCGCACCACGGCTGCTGCTCTGGGTCTGGCCAGCGGCTCCAGCAAGAGCGGCGGCGCAACCGGTCTGACCCTGCAGATCGGCGATACTGCTGACAGCTACAACCAGATCAGCGTGTCCGTGCAGGATATGCACGTCAACTCTTTGGGCATTAGCGCACTGAGCATCGCCGATCAGGCCGGTGCACAGGAAGCCATCGCTGCCATCAAGGACGCCATCAACACCGTGTCCTCCACCCGAGGCGATCTGGGTGCTATCCAGAACCGTCTGGAGCACACCAACAACAACCTGGCCGTCATGGAAGAGAACATTCAGGACGCCGAGTCCACCATCCGCGATACCGACATCGCAGACGAGATGATGGCCTACACCAAGAACAACATCCTGATCCAGTCCGCTCAGGCTATGCTGGCTCAGGCCAACCAGGTGCCCCAGGGCGTGCTGCAGCTGATGCAGTAAGCCTTGACACAGAGCAATTGAGTTCTTGGCAAAACAGCATAACGCATAAGACCGGGGCGGGCCGTTTGGCCCGCCCCGGTTTTTTGTGCGCCCTCTCCGCCCTCGCTTACGCTCGGGCACCTCTCCCAAGGGGAGGGGCAAGGCTTGGCGCAGCCGACTGAGAGGGTGTTGGGTCTCCCCCTGGGAGAGCTGTCAGCGCAGCCGTCTGAGAGGGCTGTGCATACGGTCTTGCCTGGGGGTCATACAGTTTGGCCGGAGGTGGCAAAGCGAGCTTTCTGCCTGGCTTGTGTTCC
>JAZSCJ010000145.1:0-18990 GCA_045602885.1 Oscillospiraceae bacterium | reverse complement strand
TTGCTCGCAGAAAACCGGCGCTACGTAACGTGTTGCGATTTCCTTTACTCGTCCTTGAAGCCAAAATTCTGAATCAAGCGCGTATTATCGCGCCAGTTTGCCCCTCGAAATCTTGATTTCGTGGGGTCCCCTTTTGATTTCAATTCCTCGGGCGAAATCAATTCGCCCTGCGGAAATGCTTTGCATTTACGCCGCATTTGCGGCGGCTCGCCTTGCTCGCAGAAAACCGGCGCTACGTAACGTGTTGCGATTTCCTTTACTCGTCCTTGAAGCCAAAATTCTGAATCAAGCGCGTATTATCGCGCCAGTTTTCTTTGACCTTGATCCATGTTTCCAGATAAACCTTGGTGCCCATGAACTGCTCCACATCCTGGCGGGCCAGGGTGGAAATTTTCTTGAGCATAGCGCCTTTTTTCCCGATGATGATGCCCTTGTGGGAATCCTTTTCGCAGTAAATGGTGGCGTGCATATCAATGATGCCGTCGTCCCGCTCGCTCCACTTGGTGATCTCCACCGCCGTACCGTGGGGGATCTCCTTGTCCAGACAAAGCAGCAGCTTTTCCCGGACGATCTCGGCGGCGATCTGCCGCTCGGGCTGGTCAGAGGTCATGTCCTCGGGGAACAGTTGGGGCCCTTCCGGCAGGAAGCCCGCCAAAATGTTCAGCAGCTCCTCGGTGCCCTCATTGTCCTTGGCCGAGATGGGCACGACGGCGTTCCAGGTGTGGGCTTCTCCATAAAGAGCCATGACGGCAAGCAGGTCTTCCTTCTTGACGGTATCAATCTTATTGATGACCAGCACAGCAGGGCAGCCCAGCGCCTTGATGCGCTCGATCAGTTCCTGCTCGGGTGCGCCAATGTTGGCAATGGGCTCCACCACCAGCACGATGGCATCCACGTCGGACACGCTCTGACGCACCACGTTGACCATGTAGTCGCCCAGACGGGTGCGAGCCTTGTGCAGGCCGGGGGTGTCCAGCAGCACAAACTGGCACTCGCCCCGGGTGACCACCCCGGTGATGCGGTTGCGCGTGGTCTGGGGCTTGTTGGTGACAATGGCCACCTTGTCCCCCACCAGCGCATTGGTCAGCGTGGACTTGCCCACATTGGGCCGACCACAAATGGTGATGATTCCGCTTTTTTTGATAAGCATACGATTTCCTCGGTTCCTGTATAGTTTGGTGGCGGCCCAATGGGCCCCACAGCGTGGGGCGGCGCATTTGCGCCGTAAATTCGTAGCCGCAGGCGGAGAATTTCCGCAGGGCGAATTCATTTCGCCCGAGGATGTGAAATCAAATTCAGGGTTTCCCACAAAACGCTATGTGTTTTGTGGGGGCCGGCCACAAATGGTGATGATACCGGATTTTTTGATTTCAGTCATCGATGATCCTCAACTTTCTTGAGCAATATAATATTTGTCCTCCGCCCACCAGGCGGGGTTGGTGTCGATATAATTCCGGATACGGAGGAAGTCGGCTTCGCTGCGAATGATGTGGTCGTAAAATTTTTCCTGCCAAATTGACCGCCCCAAAGTGCGGGTTACCTTGGTTTTAATCCCCCGAACGATCATTCCCAACGTAGGGCCCGATGCCCCCATCGGGCCGTTCTCCGTGATCTGCACTACAAGATGGACATGGTTTGGCATGATAACGTATTGGGGGATATCCACATTGGAGTATACGCATACCGCGCTTTGAACAGCTTCTTCTACCAGACGGCCAAGGTCGGTCAATTCAACCGACGGCCCGATGAAGGCATCGGGCCCTACGGCGGACAAGCGAATGTGAGACAGGAGCATCTTGCGGCCTTTGGTACAGAAGGTCACAAAATAATACCCTGCCCCGCCGTAGTCAAACCGTTTTAGCCGCAAACTCTTCCGGGTATTCACCGGGTGATCCCCAAGGTTCCCAGAATGGTTTCCTCCCGCGCTCGCATCTGCGCTTTCATGGGGCCCTCGTCCATGTGGTCGTAACCCAGCAGATGCAGCACCGAATGAACCGCCAGATAGGCCAGCTCACGCTGCAGCGGATGGCCGTATTCCTCCGCCTGCGCGGCACAGCGTTGCAAAGAAATGACCATGTCGCCCAGCGCAACCAGATCGGTATCCGGGTCGGCCCAATCCGCTTCCGGCTTGTCCCCCGGCTGCAGGTCAAACATAGGGAAGGACAGCACATCGGTGGGGCGGTCTACCCCCCGCTGCTCCAGATTGATCTCATGGATGCCCGCATCATCGGTCATCAGCACGCTGATCTCACAGGGCACTTGCACGCACTCGGCCTGCAGCGCCGCCGAGATAACATGCTGCAGCAGTTCCACGTGAAGTTCGCCGTTTTCGACCTCGGATTCAAACAAAATCTGGTGTTGCATACTTACCGCCTTCTTCCATAACCGCTCGGACCACGGGCTTTATCGGAATTGCTCTTACGGTTTTCTTCGTACTTATCAAAGGCTTTGACGATATCCCGCACCAGCTTGTGGCGCACTACATCCCGGTTGGACAGGCGCACCACGGCAATGTCATCAATGCCCGACAAAAGCTGGGCGCAGGTTTCCAGACCGGAATCGCTCTGGCGCGGCAGGTCGATCTGGGTCACATCGCCGGTCAGCACCAGACGGGAACCTTCGCCCAGTCGGGTCAACGCCATCTTCAAGGTAGACAGGGAGGCATTTTGCGACTCGTCGATGATAATGACCGAATTGTTCAGCGTGCGGCCACGCATATAGGCCAGCGGCGCGATCTCAATGGTGCGGTTTTCCATGTACCGCTGTACACGCTCCCGGCCCAGAATTTCGTCCAGCGCATCGTACAGGGGGCGCAGATAGGGGTCCACCTTGTTCTGCAGATCGCCGGGCAAAAAGCCCAGACGCTCCTCACCGGCTTCGATGGCCGGGCGGCTCATGACGATGCGCTCCACCTCCTTGCGGTGGAAGGCGGCCACGGCAGCCGCCACGGCCAGATAGGTCTTGCCGGTACCGGCCGGGCCGATACAGACAGTCACCGTGTTGTCCTTCAACGCCTCTACATAGCTTTTCTGGCCCAGGGTGCGGCATTTGATGGGTTTTCCGCTTTGGGTGACCACCACCACATCCTTCATGGCCCGCAGCGCACCGTCTACATCCCCGGCACGTACCAGCTCCACAATGCGCAGCACGGTAAATTCGTCGATGTGTTCCCCGGCGCTGTTCATTTTTTTCAGTGCCAACAGGGTGTCGGCCGCAGTGCGCACATCATCCTCCTGCTCGCCCTTGACCTCCACCGTGCCATCCCGGCTGATAATGGAAACCTCCAGATTGCTTTCCAGCGCCTTCAAATTGGCGTCAAAGGCGCCAAAGACACCCTGCTGCTGTACCATGTCCAGTTCTACTTGTCTGCTGTGCAATTGCATTGCCTCGCTTTCGTGCTATGTTGCAGGCACGCCGGCAGTCTGTCCCGGTTGGTAACGACCCAGCTGGCCTTCAAATTCTACGGTTTTTCCGATCTGCTCGCTGCACTCGGCGGTCAGCGTGACCGTCAACAACCCCTCATTTCGTACAGCGGTAAAATCGGTGTTGAGCACCTGTCCCTCATGCAAACGTGCCCGTTCCTTCAGCCGCTGCTCCAAACGGGAACACAGCAACTGTTCGGCTGCCTCAGGATCAATGGCAGCCGGAGCCGGCTGGTATTCCCGGATCCGTTCCCGTACCAGCGTCAAGGGCATGGTTCGCGCGCCGGGCAGCGTCAGCGTATGATTGGTTTTTATTTTATCATACCTTTCGTATGAAATTCCACCGTTTTTATAAAATTGCACCCGTTGTCCCAGAATCAGCAAACTCCAACGGTCGGTTTGTGCGCCGGTGTACTCCTTGACCGACGCTTCCAGCGGAATCACGGCGCTTAAAGTACGCCAGGTACGGGCATAGACCCTCCCGGCCGCATGGACCGTCAGCGTTCCCATATCAATGGGGCTGTAAAGGGGCTCTTCCAAATCGATCACGCCGCTGATCACAATTTCCCCCGCCACGACGGTGTCCCCCTCTTGAAAGCGCGGCTGGCCGCTGAGCACCTCCATGTGGGTAATGATGCCCGAGGCATCGGCCACCACATGGGTGGGAATGCCCTCGTCTACGATCTCCGGCTTGGGGTCACGTTCCTTGACCAGCACCTCTGCCCGGGTGCCGTGCAAGTTGACCGAGATCCACGCCAGTTCCTTCAGCCGAAGCAGCGCCTCGTTGCACACCTGGTTTTCATTGATGGCCGGGCCATAAGCGCCCGGGCGCACCCCCAGTCGCTTCATTTCCTCCAAAATGGCTGCCGTGGGTATCGTCCGGTTGCCCGACACCTCCACCGTCAGAACAAACCGGGACAGCACCCCCACCACGCACAGGGACAGGGCCAGCCCTACCAACAAAGCGTAGCGGCGGCGAAACCCGGCCAGAAAATAGGGCAGTCCCTCACGGCGCTGTATGGTGATCTCACACATGACCCGTCGAGCAAACTGCTCCAGTCGGCGGCGCTCACTCCCGGCGGCCTGCAGGCGCAGGGTCGTCGCATCCGGCCACTCCAACGCCCAAAAGGCCACGCCATGTTGGGCGCACAGATTGACAAAGCGCTCGGGAAAGGCACCGGTAACCTCCACGCGCAGACTGCCGCGCAGGAAATTGATCCACTTCTGCAAGCCGTTCCCCTCCTACTCCAGCTCCACCGTCTGAATGTGCCCGGTAATGCGAAGTTCGGTGGCATTCATGCCCTTGAGTTCCAGATCGCTGCCCTGCACCCGGATGAGCAGCTTGCCGCCGCTGATGTGGATCTCCTGACTTGCGTAGCCCAGGATCCCTTTGTGATATTCCACACGCACCTCCCGGTCGCCCAGCAACTCCACACGCGGCAGTCCGGCCACATCCGGAGGCAGATCCAGCGCCTGCACGGTTTTTTCCAGAATACTTTCCTTTCGTTGCAACGGTCCTTCACCTCGTAAAAGGGTATGAACAAAACCGCCCGCGCTTGCCTGTCCACACAAAAAATACCCGGCACCGCAGATGCGATGCCGGGTATTTCATACACGTTAAGGCGAGGGTTTGGAGAACAGAATCTTTACCACAATATGATTGATGGCGCAGGCCAGAAGCGTCACCACGATGCCCAGCGCCAGGCCGTTAACCGTGCGCAGCATACAGGTGAACACATCGGCAAACACATGGCAAAAGGTGTTGATAATCGAGGCAAACAAAATCGATGCTGCCGCGGCAAAGCACCAGAAAAACAGCTTGCTGTATCCGTGCTTCACATAATAGACAAACAGCGCCAGCGCCGGCCAGCCGAAGAGAAATTCCTTGGTGCGTGGACGCGCCAGCGAAAGCGCACCCATCACATTGCGCAGTTTGGTTTCCCAGCCGGAAATGCTGGTATTTCCGCTGCGCAGCAGGTAAAGCGCCAACACCACCACCGCCAGACACAGCAGCAGTCCATGCCAGGGGCGAAGGTTTGCCCTGCAGCGTGCCAATCCGGCCTTCCACTGGCACGGGCGCAGCACCCACCGCTCCTCCTTCCAAAGCAGCAACGCCAGCGCATACAGTACGGGCAGCAACAACGACAGCGACACACCACGGAACAGATCGATGTTCAGATAATAGTGCATACCACTGAGCATGGCCGACAACACCACGCAGCAAAGCAGCAGCGTCACGAAACTGACGGCAAGCACGGTGCAGATCAGCCGGGCGGTACCCATCGTATCCCTCCACCGCCGGGCGCAGGCATACGCAACGGTAAATCCAAAACAGGCACCCAGAGGTGCAAACAGGGTGGGATACAGCAATACCAGCTGAAGCGGCATGATCCAGCTCACCAGATACACCGCCACCGCCACAGCAAACAGTACCCATTCCAATTGGGGCTTGCTTTTCCCCAGCAGCACATACAGCATCCCCATCAGCATTAGCACGCCGATACAGGCAGCCGCTGCATTGACCGCACGCAGATTGGGCTGGTAGCCTGCAAGGGTACCGGAAAAGCCGGGCGTGTACCCGGCTCGCTGCATCCATGCGCAAAATTTCGCCACGGCGTTTTGCGTCACGGCGGCATTTTCCATCGGCGTGGGCGCCGCGTGAGTAATTTGATTGATCAGAAGAAACTCCGTGTTGCGGTCCCGGGCCGAGTTCATCATCTGGTAGTAGACCAGATCGGGGTCATTGTCCCCCGAGGACAGCTTTTCCGCCGGATTTTTCCGGGTTTCATAGCTGCGCATGATGCGCCCCTGCGCCGCTTCCACATAAGCGGAAAAGCCCACCGGACTTTCATTGGAAAGCTGGTTTTCCTTCTCACTGAGCACCAGCGTCAACTCGTAGTCCTCAATCAGACGGGCAAGGGGTGCCTGGTGGGTATTGGTCCGGACATCCTGCTTCAACACAAGGTAGGTTACGCCATACTCCCGGATGATGCGCTCCAGCTGCTGCTCGTACCCCGTCGGCTTTTCCCCACCGACATAGACCAGCAGCACACACTCCAACCCGGCATCGGCGGCCATGGACAGCAGTGCAGTATCAAAGCCCCCGTCCTGCTCCCGCAGCACAGCAGCCATCATACCGTTTTGGGCATACTGGCGCAACACGCCCTGCAACTGCACGCGGTCAAACTGCGCCGCCGTGTCGTTGAGTTCCAGCGCCGTCACATATCCCTTGTGCTGCTGCTCATAGGAAATTCTGACCACAAAGGCCGGCAGGATACTCAAAACAAACAGCACCCCTGCCACCAGCAAATATAAGCCATGTCGTTTCTTCATGACGGATCGTTCCTGCTCTTTACCATATACTTCAAACTTCCGGTTGCCAGAATGACCAAGCCATAAACAACGGCGCAGGCGCAAAGGGGCAGCACAAAGCCCAGACGGCTACCCTGCAGGGGAAGGGGCAGTCCGTTCAAAATGGCATACACCACAAGCGCCGCCGCACCGGCCAGCAAAACCTTCAGCAACTGGATGGCCAGTGTTTTGTCCAGATACTTGCCCACCACCTTGCCCATGGCAAAGAGCACACACACCGCATACAGAGTGAACAGCACGGTGGTGGCCGTGGCCACAGCCACCGCACCGCCCCACGCAAAGGCCAGACGGTTGACCAACGGCTTGATTAACACCACTACCAGCGTACCGGCGACGGTGTAGCCATATTTACCCCCCAGATAGAGCACCTTGTTAAACAGCTCCTGACATACATACCCGAACACGCCCAGACTGTAAATACCAAACAGCATGGCGGTGGTATGGCTCAGTTCCCGGGTAAACTCACCCCGCTCGTACAGCAGTGAAATGATCTCACCGCCAAAGCAGGTGACGGTCAGCAGGAAGGGCACAAAGATGGCAAACAGCACGGTCATGATGTGCTGCAGCACCTTGCGCACGTGCTCGGTGTTTTTGGCCTCATAATGCCGACAGATGGACGGATAGGACACATTGCTCATGGCAACCACAAACACGCTGGCCACGGCCACAAACAGGTTGGAGGCGTAGTTGACCGTGGAGGCTGCGCCCGAATCGGCCGAAACGGCGGCCTTGTCGATCATCAGCGTGAACTGGAACATCATGCTGGAAATAAAAATATACAACACTTCGCGGTTGCCGCCGCCCAGACTGCCCAGGGGCTTGCCAAACAGAGTATAGCCCTTTCGGCAAAAGGAGGGCAGCAGCATGACAACGTGCAAAAACCAGCCCACCGTAGTCAGCACGCTGACAGCCGTCAGACTGATGTCCTTGACCAGCAGCGCGCCGATAATGAGCACATTGTAGGGCAGGCTCATGATGGAGGTAACAAAAAAGACCTTGCTGTTTTGCAGCACACCGGACATGATATAGGCCACAATGACAAACAGACAGCTTGGCAGCATGATATACATGGTCTGCATCGCCACGGGCCACAGATCCTCGCGCAGACCGGGCAGCAGCAGCCGAACGATGGGCCCGGCCAGCAGATAGAGCACGACGGTCACTGCCAAAACCGCCAGCGTGGTTTTGGAAATAAACCGAGCCACATAGCGGCGCTGGTTCTCTGCGCCTGCGTGTTCCGGCTTGTTGAGATTTTTAATAATTAAAACAGAAAGTGCCGCGCCAATTCCGGTGAACACCAGACTGGCGAGGCTGAAAATCTGAAAATATATATCTGTAAACTCGGACGCACCGAACACCGAGGCAAATACAATGTCACGCAAAAAGCCCAGACACTTTGCCGCCAGTATGCCGATGACGACCAGGATATACGCGCTACCGTTCATACCCACGCATCCTTTCTTGGGTATCATACTATACTTACCAAAAACAGTCAAGATTGCCTCACGCCTTCCATCCAATGCAAACGGGTCGGGAAGCGTATGCTTCCCGACCCGTTTTAAGGCAACTTATCAGTTCTTTTGTTCCGCAATGATGACGCGGATGCAGCCGCCTTGATTGGCGTCTTTATCCTGCCAGCCGGTCAGATAATAACCGCCCTGATTGACCCGATCCAGCGCACTGAGGAAGTAATCTCCGTTACGCACCTCGTACACGGCCACCTGGTCGGAAACGGCATAGCTTTGGTTGCCTGCCTGGGCCTGCGTTCCATAAGCCGTATCCAGCTTGATCTGCGTCAGGTTCTTCAGCGAATCGACCTGCGTGCCATTCCACTTGATGACCATGGGACCCTTACGCACGCCAAACAGACGCGCACCCTGGATCACGCCGGGCACACCGGCGGCATCGTACTGATAGATTCCGCTGCTGGCAATAAACGCGCCGCTGCTCACCTCGGTCACCTCGGTTAACACGCCGTAGGTATGCATATCGCCGGTCACATCGGCCAAAATCAGACGGGTAATCTCGCCCTTGGAATTTTTCTCGTGATAACGCACCTGGGTGTCGCCAAGGGTGACCCCGGCCAAGCGCTCGGGATTGACGCGCACCGCAGACTGCTGGTAGGTATCCAGAATCTGCACATCGTCGGCAAAGCTGAGGTTGCCCAGCATGGTGCCATCAGCATCCACCTTGCCCGACAGTCCGCCGGATTGGTCGGCCAGTCGTTTGATATCGACGGTTTCCCCGGCAACGGTCACTTGCACCAGGTCGCCCACCTTGATATGGGGATTATCGCTACGATAGGAATAGGCATTTCCGTCGGTGGCCAGCAATGCAATGGTGTCTGCCAGATAGGAATTATTGCCTTCGGAATGGGGACTGCGTGTCACGGCCGTGACAACACCACAGACCGAGCCCGAAGCCGCACCGGAATCCAACACCGCCACCACGCCGGTACGGCCCAGCAGCAGCGTGACCACGTCGCCCACCTGCGTTCCGCTCAGATCGGACAAAGCGTATCCGGCGGCCGTTGTTTCAATGGCGTAAGTCTTGCCTGCCACGGTGACCGAAGTGGGCGCAGCCGCCGAGGGCGACAGGGCGGCGATGGTGCCCGAGGTGCGGTTGGTGTGCACCCAAAGGGTACGCATGGAATCCGACCAGTAGATCACATCGTTGGCCTGAATCGCGCTGTAAGAAGACAGTGCACCGGAGCGATAAACCGTGTAATTGGCACAATTGGCATCCAGCTTGGACTGCCAGCCGTCGGTGGCCACCACCGGCCCTTCCATGGCGGAATTGACCAGAGCCACCAGATCCACCTCACCGGCGGCGGTCAAGCCATGACCCAGGCTGATGATATGGGGTTTGCCGGTGGTCTTGGAATTGACCGTGAGCAAATTGTAAAACAGCTGGGCACAATCCCGCCGGGTCATGGGCTGGGTATTGGACACCGCGCTCACACCTGCATCCAGTCCAAGGGAGCGGTACAAGGCCATCTGACCGCTGGGGAACGCACCCGAAAAATCAGAGTTCTGATAACCCAGCAGGCGCAGCGCCATGGTAACACCCTCGGCCAGCGCAATGGTATTGTCCGGCCGGAAAGTGCCGTCCAGATAGCCGGTGACCAGGCCGGTATTGACCGCCACCTGCACATAGCCGGCCGCCCAATGACTGCGCGGCACATCGGGATAGGGGGAGACCGATGCCTGCCCCACAAGATCGGCGTAAGGCGACGCCGCCACCGCCATTTTGGTAAATTCCGCCCGCTTCACCGGGGCAGACAGGTTGAGATTTCCGTTTTGGTCGCCCACCATGATATCCAGCGCGGCCAGCGTCCGATACAGCTCGCTCGGCTCCTCGCCCGAAGCCGCCGCAGCCGCAGGCAGCAATGCCGCCACCAGCGCCAGACACAGCAGGCCGGAAAGCAATCGTTTCTTCATATTCTTCATGCTCCTTGCAAATTTAGTCGTAACGCAGTGCATCGATGGGGTTGAGCTTGGCCGCCTTGTTGGCAGGTAGATAGCCAAACAGCACACCGATGGCCACCGAAACAAGGAATGCCGCCGCAATACCCTGTACCGTGGGAACGGCCGAGAAGCCCTTGGCATCGGCACCCACCACCAGACCGATCACGGAGGTGATGATACCGGCCAGAACTACGCCCAGTATAATACCGATCACGCCGCCAATGGCCGATGTGGTGCCTGCCTCGATAATAAACTGGCCGCGAATATCCCGGCGCTTGGCGCCCAGGGACTTGCGGATGCCGATCTCCCGGGTGCGCTCGGTAACTGAAACCAGCATGATGTTCATGATGCCGATGCCGCCCACCAGCAGAGAAATGGCGGCAATGAGCGTCAAAATGACCATGACCATGTTCAGCATGGAGTCCATGGCGTCCATCATCTCGGCCGAGGTCATGACAAAGTAGTTGCCGTCATCCTGAAAGGTCTTGTACAGCCGTGCCTCCACGATACCCTTACCGGCCGCCGCCGTTTCCCGGCTGTTGCTGGTAAACATATACACGGTGAACATGCCCGCGCTGCCGATCCCTTCGGCCTTGGTGTGGGGAATGTAAACGCAGTCGTCGCCGCTGCCCTCGCTTAAATCGGCGGCGGTTTCCAGCACACCGATGACGGTATAGGGCTCACCGGCCACCGTCAAACTCTTGCCCAGCGCATCGCCATCAAAGGCCGTCTGCGCCAGATACTGGCCGATGACACAAACATTCTGGCGCCGCTGCACGTCAATGTACTCCAGAAAGCGGCCTTTCTCCAAGGTGCCGCCCGTCATGGTATTGCCCCGTTCGTTTAAGAAGGTTTCGCTGACGCCGCAAACCGAGGTGCGGTCAAACTCCTCGGTGCCCCGGCGCACCGGTGCCTGCGCCTGAACGTAGGGCGTCACACCGGACAGAAACTGGGGGTATTTCTCCACCAGCTCGTACATATCGTCGGCATCCACGCTGCGCGATGTGCCGCTGTTGAAAATCTGCGCTTCGATCAGATTGGAACCCAACTGCTCAAACTGATCGTTCATATAGACCTGGATGCCATTGCCCAGACTGGTAATGATGATCACGGCGGCCACGCCGATGATGATGCCCAGCATGGTCAGCAGGGCGCGCATTTTGCTGGTCATCAGCGATTTGATGGCCAGGCGGAAGGATTGGGTAAAGTTCATTGCTCTGCTGCCTCCTCCCCTGCCGTCACGCCCTCCTCGGGCTGCACCAACGCAGCCGGATCCTGGGAATCGCCGTCATAAATGATCTTGCCGTCCTGCAGACGAATGATGCGCTTGGCCTTGACAGCAATGCCGTTATCATGGGTAATCAAAACCACGGTATTGCCCTCGGCGTTGAGCTTTTGCAAAAAGGTCAGCACTTCCCGGCCGGTGCGCGAATCCAGCGCGCCGGTGGGCTCGTCAGCCAGAATGACCGATGGATTTCCGGCCAGCGCACGGGCGATGGACACACGCTGCTGCTGGCCGCCCGAAAGCTGGGAGGGCAGATTTTTCTTCTTATCGGCCAATCCCACCCGTTCCAGCGCCTGCACGGCACGATCCCGCCGCTCAGATGCGCTCAAACCGGCATAGAGCAAGGGCAGTTCCACATTTTCCAGCACGGTCAGCTTGGGGATCAGATTGTACTGTTGGAAAATAAATCCCAGCATTTTGTTTCGGATTTCAGCCTGCTGATCGTCCTGCATGGTGGATACATCCACGCCGCCCAGATGATAGGAGCCGTTGGTAGGTACGTCCAGACAGCCGATGATATTCATGGCGGTGGACTTGCCCGAGCCGGACTGGCCCACGATGGCCACAAACTCACCCTTGTCGATGGTCAGCGACACGCCATCCAGCGCACGCACCTGCTCCTCACCCATCTGGTAGATTTTATAGATGTCCTTCAGTTCGATGAGATGCTCCATGCCTTAAACTCCCATCATCATTTCCATCACGCTGGAGGCACGATTCTCCCGCAGGACAACGTCACCCTCGGCCAGGCCCTCCAGGATCTCAATGTATTCCTCGTTGCTGCTGCCCAGCACGACCTGGCGCTCCTCCATCTTGGTCAAATCGACCACATTGCCCTGATCGTCCAGACAGCCGGGCAGTGCCACCTTCACCACATCGCCCCGGCTGACATAATCCACCGGGATGCACAGCGCCTTGCCCACTTCCTTCACAATGATCTTGGCCGACACATTCATGCCGGGGTACAGCTCGGCCGGGGCATCGTCCACCACCACCGTGACCGGGTAGGTGGTCTTGCCATTGACCGTGGTGCCGTTGATACTGACGGAATCCACCACGCCGGTAAAGCTGCGTCCATCCAGCGCATCGGCAGAAAACTCCACCGGCTGGCCGGCATGGATGGCGCTGATGTCCAACTCGTCGATGGTCATGACAAAGCGCAGCTCGGACAGATCGTAAATCACCGCCGGGTACTGGGTAGCTTTGGGATCCAGCACATTGCCCGGCTCGATATTCTCCTCCGCCACCACGCCGTCAAAATCGGCTGTAACGGTGTATTCCTCCAACTGATCCAACGCACGCTCCAACGACAACCGGGCGTTTTCCACACCCAGGCGAGCACCTTCCACCTGTGCCTCCATATCGGTTGCGACCACTTGGCCCAAAATCTGGTTTTTGGCCACTCGGTCGCCTTCCCGTACGCTCAGGCTTTGCACCTCACCGCTGGTCTTGGCCACCACCTGGGCCTGGCCTGCGTACACAAAGGTGCTGTTTGCCGCGCAGGAGATGCCATTGATCGTGACCGAGCCCATCATGGTATTGGTCATCGCACCGGGGTTGGGCACGCGAACGGTCACATTGCGCACCAGCGCACCGCCTGCGCCCACCACATCGGCCGCCGAAACCGAATGCACCGTGCCGGTCAGCACTTCCAGACTGCCGTCCACCGTAACCGTTGCCGTCTGGCCCGGATAGAACCGGGTACAGTCAGCGCTGTGGAAGGGCACCGTCAATTCCATATTGTCCCGGTCCAGAATTTCAGCAATGGGAGTGCCCATGGACACCGTATCCCCCTGCTCTACATACAGCTTGGTGACCACGCCGGCTGCTCCTGCCTTAAAGGTGCAGTCCTTGAGCATCTGGTTATAGGACACCTCGGCCTGCTGAAGAGCCAGCTCGGCCTGGCGCACCGTACTTTCATAGTCGGACGGGTCAATGGAGAACAAAACGTCCCCCTTCTTGACCGTCTGACCTTGCTTAATGAACACTTCCAGGATCTCTCCCTGCGCCGCAGGGATGACCCTCTGTGCCCGGTTGGGCTCAACCGTACCGGTACCCGAAATGTACACCATCATATCCTGATACTCCACGGTCGCCGGAAGATATGTACCCGCCATCGCACCGGCTCCGGCGCCACCCATGCAGCCGCGCAGCATCAGCGACAGCACGAAAATGATAATGACCGCGATGAGCGTGCGCTTGACCCACTTTTTCTTGAGCCATTGGCGCAGCTTCTTGCCCTTGCCCTCCCCTTGAACCGGGTTTTTTTCCTTCTTTAATTTCATAATCGGTCTCCTTTGCGCTCGTGTTTTGAACTATAGAATAGGAAAAAGCGCAGCCGTGACATCCGTGCCGCGCCCTTGATTTTGACATACGCACATGATAACCCTCTTTTTTCCAGCCGTCAAGTTCCACAGCAGGGAATTCAAAAAACATTTACAATTGCCGCCCAACCTGCGAAACCACAGGCTTTGGCGCTTTAATTTCTTCGGTTTTGGGCCGATAAAAGAAGTAAGAGGTGATAAACGCCATTGGAGAGCAGGCGCGCAATTGGAAAAAAGTCTGCAGGGGTGCACGTCCAAGGAAGAAGCGCGCCAGATCTATATAGACGCAAAAATGCGTCTGATGAATGCCGTCAGCCAGGAGGACAGCACCGCCCTGTTTTTCCTGGCTGTCATTGACAAGGTATATGCTGACACGCTGAAGGCAAGTAATTCTTCCGAACCGAAGCTGGATATTTTGGCATAGCACAAATCCATAAAGCAACAAAAAGCGGAGCCGTACGGCCAATGTCATTAAAGGTAATCATTTTATAGCCAACAAAAAACACAATGCTTTTAACAAAGAGATTGAATGTTTTTCGCAAACAATTCAGTAAATTACAGTCTTACGGAGACATTGGACGCAACGGAGAATTTGAATTTTCACTTGAGGTATTTTAAGGGATTTAATAACTGTTATATCTTGTTATAGAAATCTCGGCAAACCCTTGAAAATACTAAAGTTTTCGTGGGTGTCCTCTCCGTCACATCTTGTATCGTGTTATATCGTTTTAACCTTGGTTATGAGCTCTGATAAGGGAAAAAACAAGGGAAAGAAAATCTGGTAACAACTTATAACAAATTATAAAAATGGCAGTTGGAATTGGATGAGATGCTTTTAATACAATTACAGGAAAGGACAGATAAGATGAGATTAATATACGCAGACTATAACCCTCAAACGAATAGTATTGATGTAACCTCATATGAAAATTACATAATACGGATTGATTGTAATAAGGCTGAAGATGGATTAAGAACAACTCCTTGCTCACAAAATTCGCTGAATGCTTTGGCAATAGATGAGCCACTTGAATATGCTCGGCTTGCTTTAGGTGGCGAAATGCAGACTTGGGTGGATGCAATTGATAGTTTGGGAGTATGGTAGTTATAATAAAATTTATTACGGAAATGGATAGAATGTGTGGATTAGATGTGATAAAATGTAAGAAATTTGTTGTACAAAAGTTTCTTCAAAAGAAAGGAAATAGTTGATTAATGAAAAAGAAAAACAGGCTACGAAATATTATTTGTTTGGTTGTTTTGATTGCGATTCCGCTGTGTTTACTTATAGCAAGATTGTATGAAAATCACAAAAAGGAAGACTTGATGGTCTTTGCTTCTGATGCAGTTGAAAAATATATAAGTAATAAATACAATTTTGAGGTCGATAGCATTGAACTGAGTAATGATAAATATAGAACCTCAAAACTTGAGGAGGGCGAGAGTGTAATTGTATTCAAGGTGACATACAATGATAGTTATTTCTACGCCCTTTTTGTGCAAGAACAGGATACATATAAATGTTATGATGATTATCAATGGGAAGAAATATATTCAGCAGCTGAGCAAAGTTTCAGTCAGAGTTTTCCACAAGGGATTGTAATTGATATGAAATTTCACTGTCCGGGTTCAAATTTTTTTTATCTTATGGATGATAAGCATTATTTTGATGGTAACAATATAACTTCTTTTCTGCAAGGGTGTGATGGATATGTCAAAATGACATTTTATGATGTTTCATTTTCACGAGATGAAATCTCAGATATAATTCCTGTCGAAAATATAGATATTGAATTTGCCAGTTTTGATACAAAAGAGCATATGGATGAGTTCATCGGATGTTTTGATAAGTCAAATATTGTGTCCACAATAAATCTTTATGAGTCATTAGAAAAATATGCTCCGCATCTAATTGATTATATTAAGATTGAGAATGGAAATTATCAAGGATATAATATTACCTTGCAAAATTGTGATGAATTTGAATATGCATATTTCCCAGTAGAATTAATGGCGTTAGAAACTCAGCAGGATGATATCCAACCGGTAAGAACTTATGAGGAAAGTAAATTGAGAGGTAGACTACTGGAAATATATACAAATTATGGTGAAGAAAAATGGCTTAACAAACCACTCTCTGATGAATATTATTTTGACGGCATATATGGAGATATCTATATTTATTACCCTTTGGACAAATTGGACGGATATGATTTAAATAGTGTAGGTCTTGCATGGTTTAGTGCTGGTGGAATGTCAAATAACCGAAATATCACTAAAGCTGAAATATGTGGTGATTATGCGGTTTATAGAATGCCATTTGGAGAGGACTATTTTATGTTTGTTGATATCGGTGGTTATGGTGAATATGTGCCTGATTACAGTAAGTAA
The DNA here is from genome assembly GCA_045602885.1 of Oscillospiraceae bacterium. Classification (GTDB taxonomy): domain Bacteria; phylum Bacillota; class Clostridia; order Oscillospirales; family Oscillospiraceae; genus JAJPXI01. The sequence continues at coordinate 2,729 of JAZSCJ010000145.1, read as the reverse complement.
ACAAATTAAGGCTAGGTAATTACTCAACCTTAAATGCTATTCTAGATTATTATGAGATTGATTTGCGAGAATTATTGGATGGAGAAAGGAAAAGCGAGAGAGTGAATGAAGAAATAAAAGAAACCGTATTAAAAGTTGCAGAATATACTACCCAAGAAAAGGATGTCAAAAGGAAGAAACTGAATAAGTGCTTTATCATAGGTGGTATTTGCTTTTTACTTGTTATTTTAAATCATCAATTTGGGGTATTGACAATGATTTTTAATAATCCGATAGACGATTTTATGGCAGGAACATTAACCAGTTTGGGTATTCTTTTTGAGTTTATTGGTTTTTATAATAACAATCATGAGATTAGTTTGAAACAAAGAAAGCAAGAATTATTTATGAAAAAATCTATAACAAAAGGTGCGTGAAATTCCAGTTTGTCGTTGCAGAGCAAAAAGTATCCACCCCATTTTCGATGGGGTGGATACTTTTTGGCATACACGCAAAGGCTTAACTTAATGACATTGGCCGTACGGCTCCGCTTTTTGCATTGCAAAATCGGGGTTTTATTTCACTTTGATGGACATCAGCAGCTCGCCGGCCTTGACGCTGGAGCCTTCGCTGACCAGCACCTGGTCCACGGTACCGGCCATGCGGGCCACGACCGAGGTTTCCATCTTCATGGCCTCGATGATGGCGACCACCTGGTTTTCCTCCACGGTATCGCCCGGCTTGACGTTGATCTTGGACACCATACCGGGGATGGAGGAGCCGATCTGGCTCTTGTCCTCGGGATCGGCCATGACAACGGCCTTACCCTTGACCTCGGCATTCTTGTCGGGCACGGCAACCTCACGGCGCATACCGTTGAGCTCAAAGTTAACGGTACGGGTTCCGTCCTCATTCAGGTCGCCCAGACCCTTGTACTTGATGACCAGGGTCTTACCGTCCTCAATGTTGATCTTGTTGGTTTCACCCAGCGCCATACCATTGAAGAAGACATGGCTGCCCATGCGCATGATGTAGCCGTACTCCTTGCGCTGTGCGCGGTAGTCCTTGTAGACCTTGGGATACAGGCAGTAGGCCAGCATGGCACGCATGTTGATCTCGTCATCGGACAAGAATTCGCGCATTTCGGCACGCACGGCGTCGAAGTCCACCGGGGGCAGCAGCTCGCCGGGACGGCAGGTGATGGGCTTTTCGCCCTTGAGCACCACTTCCTGCAGGCCCTCGGGCTGGAAGCCCCAGGCCGGCTGACCCATCATGCCCTTGAAGTAGGACACGACCGAGTCGGGGAAGGACAGGCTCTTGCCGCGCTCGATGATGTTCTCGGGAGTCAGATCGTTCTGCACCATGAAGATGGCCAGGTCGCCCACCATCTTGGAGGAGGGAGTGACCTTGACGATGTCGCCCAACATATCGTTGACCGTCTTGTACATCTCCTTGACTTCCTCGAAGCGATGGCCCAGACCCAGGCTGACCACCTGCGGCTGCAGGTTGGTGTACTGACCGCCGGGGATCTCGTAGCGGTAGATATCGGTGGTGGGGCTCTTCAGGCCCTCATCAAAGTTGGCGTAGCGCAGACGCACGTCAGCCCAGTAGTTGTCCAGCTTCTGCAGCTTCTGCAGATCCAGACCAGTGTCACGCTCGTTGCCCTCAAGCGCGGCAACCACAGCGTTCATGGAGGGCTGACTGGTCAGCGAGGACATGGATGCGGTGGCCACGTCCACGATATCCACGCCGGCCTCGGCCGCCATCAGCAGGGTGGCAACCTGGTTGCCGGTGGTGTCGTGGGTGTGCAGGTGGATGGGGATGTTCAGCTCCTGCTTGAGCGCGCCCACCAGCTTCTTGGCGGCGTAGGGCTTGAGCAGGCCGGACATATCCTTGATACAAAGGGTGTGAGCACCACGGCGCTGCAGTTCCTTTGCCAGATCGACATAGTACTTCAGTGTGTACTTGTCGCGCTTGTCGTCCAGAATGTCGCCGGTGTAGCAAATGGTGGCCTCGCACAGCTTGCCCTGCTTGATGACCTCGTCCATGGCCACTTCCATACCGGGGACCCAGTTGAGCGAGTCGAAGATACGGAACACGTCAATGCCGCTCTTGGCTGCCTCTTTGACGAATTCACGGATCAGGTTGTCGGGATAGTTGGTGTAGCCCACGGCATTGGCGCCGCGCAGCAGCATCTGGAAGGGGATGTTGGGGATCTCCTTGCGCAGCAGATCCAGACGCTCCCAGGGGGACTCATGCAGGAAGCGATAGGCCACGTCGAAGGTAGCGCCGCCCCACATTTCCAGCGAGAAGCAGTCCTTGAGGATGTCGGCCGTACCGGCTGCACCCTTGACCATGTCGCGGGTACGCATACGGGTGGACAGCAGGGACTGGTGCGCGTCGCGCATGGTGGTGTCGGAGATCAGCAGCTTCTTCTGATCCATGACCCACTTGGACAGCGCCTCGGGGCCCTTCTCGTCCAGAATCTGCTTCAGGCCGGTGGGCGTAGTCTCGGGCACGGGCGGGAAACGGGGCACATCAAACTGCTTGCGCTCGGCCGAGGGGTTATCCACCTGGATCTGAGCGATGTACTTGAGCACCTTGGTGGCGCGGTCGCGGGAGTCGGTGACCTCAAACAGCTCGGGGGTGTCATCAATAAACTTGGTGTGACACTTGCCGTTGATAAAGCTGGGGTGGTTGAGGATGTTGGTCACAAAGGGGATGTTGGTCTTAACACCGCGCACGTGCTC
>JAZSCJ010000144.1:0-10584 GCA_045602885.1 Oscillospiraceae bacterium | reverse complement strand
CGCCGGCAACGTGGCGACGGCAGAAGGCACCCGTGCCCTGATCGAGGCCGGCCCCGACTGCGTCAAGGTGGGTATCGGCCCTGGCTCCATCTGCACTACCCGTGTGGTGGCCGGTATCGGCGTGCCCCAGATCACCGCCGTTTACGATGCTGCCCGCGTGGCGGCCGAGTACGGTGTGCCCATCATTGCCGACGGCGGCATCAAGTATTCCGGCGACATTGCCAAGGCTCTGGCTGCCGGTGCCAGCGTAGTTATGCTGGGTTCTCTGCTGGCCGGTTGTGAGGAATCTCCCGGTGAAACCGAGATCTATCAGGGCCGTCAGTTCAAGGTCTACCGCGGCATGGGCTCGCTGGGCGCTATGGCCTGCGGCTCCAAGGATCGTTACTTCCAGCAGAACAACAAGAAGCTGGTTCCCGAAGGCGTGGAAGGCCGCGTTCCCTACAAGGGACTGGCCGGCGAGACCATCTATCAGATGATGGGCGGTCTGCGTGCCGGTATGGGCTACTGCGGCTGCCACACCATTGACGAGCTGCACAGCAAGGCTCAGTTCATTCAGATCACTGCGGCCGGTCTGCGTGAAAGCCATCCCCACGATATCCACATCACCAAGGAAGCTCCCAACTATACTGTCAGCGTGTAATCTTGTTTTACGTCAAGGACCCGAGGTTTTCCTCGGGTCCTTTTTCTGTCCCCTTCGTTGACAGGGGGCGTCCTGCCGTGGTATCTTCAAAACAAGAATGTGCAACGAAGAGTGGGAGTCGGCATGATCGTTTTTGACATTGAGTGGAACCACGGCTGCGATGAGATCGCCCTGGACGAGATCCTGCAGATCGGTGCGGTGCGCCTGGATCGGCTGGGCGGAAAAATTATCGATACCTTTTCGGTTAATATCCGCCCCCATGTCCATAAGGAGCTGGGGGTTGCGGCCCGGGACGTGTTGGAACTGGCCGATTTTTTGTGTTCGGATCTGGATTTTCCGGCTGCCATGCAGGCCTTTTCCCAATGGTGCACATCAGAGCGCCAGTTTGCCGCATGGGGCAGCAGCGACCGGGAAGTGCTGCGCCGCAATTGCGCCTATTGGAATGTGCCCCAACCCCCGATGGACACGGTTTATGACATTCAGGCCTCCTTTTCCGGCGTGCTGGGCGTCGATCAGCGGTTGGCACTGTACCGGGCGGTGGATTATTGCGGCATTCCCGACTGCTTTGACTGCCACAACGCCCTGCATGATGCTTTGTATACGGCTTTGATTGGGGAGTGGATCGCCCCCGATGCCCTGCGGTTGTGCGCGCTGCCCCGTCGGATTCAGCGCCTTTCCCAAGAGCGTTTTCCACGCCCCTCCCGTCGCCGTGTCGGCCCCTTTCCCACGGTGGAAGCGGCGCTGGAGGCTCGGGAGAGCCGCCGGGTCTTTTGTCCCCAATGCGGTCGTAAAATGTGGATTCAGACCTGGTTTTATGCCGTGCCGGGCAGGTATTTTGCCGACCTGCGCTGTCCGGAACACGGATGGCATATCTATCGGCTGACGCTGGATGCCACGCAGGAGGGGACCTGGCGTGGCCGGCTTTCGGTGCCGGCCATGACGGGGCAGAATATGCAGCAATTTCATGCGGCGACCAAGGGGGAGTGCCACCCCTGTGTTGCCATCAGAAAAAAGCGAAAGCGCCGGGGCAAGTGACCGAGTAGAAGGATACGGGCAAGGAGGAAGAGCATGCTGACATTACTGTTGGGCCGGGCTGGCAGCGGAAAAACCGAGACCATGCTGCGCCGCTTGGGCGAGCAGACGCAAGCGCAGTTTCAGATCCTTGTTGTGCCTGAGCAGTATTCCCATGACACCGAGCGCCGTCTGTGCAAAACCCTGGGTAACGCCGGGGCGGCTCGGGCCGAGGTGCTGTCCTTTACCCGGCTGTACAGCCGGGTCTGCGACCGCGCCGGCGGCGCGGCCGCGCCCTGTCTGGACGCAGGAGGACGGCTGTTGCTCATGCGCGCGGCCGTCAAAGAGGTGGAGGAAAGTCTGACGGTCTACCGTCACCCCTCCCGGAAAAGCTCCTTTCTGTCCGGGCTGATCGCCACGGCCGACGAGTGCAAAAGCTATCAGGTCGATCCGGCCAAGCTGCTGGAGGCGGCGCAGGCTATGGGCGGTTTGGAGGGCGAGAAGTTTCATGATTTGGGTCTGATTTTTGGCGCCTATGATGCCATGACGGCCCGCATCGCGGCCGATCCCCGTGATCGGCTGACCCGTCTGCCCGAACTGATGTCCCGTTGCCATTGGCCGGCTGGATATGGGATCTGGGTGGATGGTTTTACCGACTTTACTCCCCAGGAGTGCGGCGTGCTGCGCCGCCTGCTGGAGCTGGGCAACTGCGTGACGGTGGCCTTGACCTGCGACCGACTGGACGGGGAAGAGGACGATATCTTTGCCCCTGCGCGACGTACTGCCCACACGCTGCTGCGGCTTGCCCGGGAGGTGGGGGTGGAAAGCCGGGTGGAAGTACGCACCCAGACCGGCGGTCGTGCGCCTGCGCTGCTTCATCTGGAAGAAAACCTGTTTGCCCAGCCCGGGCAGATCTGGCAGACAGATTGCCCGGAAATCACCCTGTTTGCCGCCGATGACATCCGTTCTGAGGTGGAGTATGCCGCCGTTACCCTGCGCAGACTGGTGCAGGAGCAGGGGTGGCGCTGGCGTGATTTTGTCGTAACGGCACGCAACTTTGAACAATACGCCGACCAGATCGAAAGCGTATTTGCGCTGTATGATATCCCCCTGTTTTTGAGCAGTGTCACCGATATTTTGGAAAAGCCGGTGCTGACGCTGATCACCGCTGCGCTGGATACCGTTTCGGGCGGCTATGCCTATGAGGATCTGTTCCGATATCTGAAGACCGGCTTGACCGATCTGTCGGACGAGGAACGGGACTTGTTGGAAAACTACGCCATCACCTGGGATCTGCGTGGCTCACGCTGGACCCAGACGGAGGACTGGACTATGCACCCCGGTGGATACGGACTGCCGTTTTCCCCGGAGGATACCGCCGCGCTGGATGGTCTGAATGCCGCCCGGCGTAAGGTGGTGCAGCCGCTGGAGCGTCTGCGCAAGAACAAGGACAAAACCGGGCGCGGCTTTGCGCTGGCGCTGTACCGCTTTTTGGAGGACATCGCCCTGCCCGACCGGTTGAGCCGCCGTGCCGCTGAACTGGAACAGGCCGGTGAGCGCAAGCTGGCCGACGAGTACCGTCAGCTCTGGGAGATTCTGACCGGGGCGCTGGAGCAATGCGCCCTGCTGCTGGAAACTACTGTGCTGGATTTGCAGGAGTTTGCAAGTCTGTTCAAGCTGGTGCTCAGCCAGTACGATGTGGGCACTATCCCGGTCTCGCTGGACCGGGTGACCGCCGGGGATGCCCCCCGTCTGGCCCACAAACGGGCCAAAATGCTGCTGTTGCTGGGCGCGGATGACGGCAGCATCCCTGCCGTAGCGCCCTCACCCGGCCTTCTGACCGACCCGGAGCGGGATGTCTTGGCCGACTATGGATTGAATCTGGCCCCCCGTCTGAGTGATAAGCTGACCCGGGAAATGACCATTGTTTATACCACCTGCGCCGTGCCGTCAAAGCGGCTGGTGGTCAGCTGGCCCCGTGCCGGGGAGCGACCCGGAGAAGAGCGCCGCCCCTCCTTTTTGGTGGAGCGGCTGGCTTTGTTGTTCCCCCACGCCCAACGGATGGAGCAGGGTGGCCTGCCGGAGGGATTTCGTCTGTGTGCGCCCGGCCCGGCGCTGGAGTTGGCAGGCCGTGACGCGGTTGCCGCCGCCGTTCTGGAGCAGATGGAGGAGCACAGCCTGCGTGCGCGGCGCATCGGACAGGCCGCGGCCCTGCGGCGCGGCGCTCTGTCCCGGAATGCGGTGGAAAGCCTGTACGGTACCCGTCTGGCCATGTCGGCCACCCGAATGGACTGCGTTAAATCCTGCCACTTTTCCTACTTTTTGCGCTTCGGGCTCAAGGCCAAGGCGCGGCAGGCCGCCGGATTCCACGCCCCGGAGTATGGCACCTTTGTTCACTATGTGCTGGAGCACGTGTTGGGCGCGATCACCGGGGGTGATACCCGTCCGGTTCGGGAGCTGACCGAGGAAGCGGTGACGCGCTATGTCCAGGAACAACTGGGCGGCATGAAGGAGGAAACGCCTCGTTTCCGCTACCTCTTTGAGCGGCTGAAAAGCACCGTGGTCTTTGTGGTGGAAAACGCCGTGGAGGAGCTGAACTGCTCGCAATTTCGCCCCGTCGCCTTTGAACTGGGCTTTGGGCCGGGCAAGGATTTGTCCCCCATCGAGGTCAGCAAGGACGGCCTGACCGTCAGCGTCACCGGCTACGTGGATCGGGTGGACGGCTGGGAGCACGACGGTAAGCTGTATTTGCGTGTGGTGGACTACAAAACGGGCAAAAAGTCCTTTGATTTTACCGACATTCAAAACGGCCTGTCCCTGCAAATGCTGCTGTACCTGTTTGCGCTGGAGCAGCAGGGGTTGATGGGTCGGGAAGTGGAAAGCGCCGGCGTGTTGTATGTTCACGCCCGAGAGGCGCTGATCCCCGGAACACGGGGTATTACCGAGGAAGCGTGCCGCAAGACGGCACGGGAAAAGCTGCGCCGGGAAGGCCTGGTGCTGGACGATGCGCAGGTCATCCGTGCCATGGAAGATTGGGGGCAGGGCGCACCGCGCTTTTTGCCGATCAAGGTGGACAAGACCGGGCAGATCAAAAGCGAGTATCTGGTTAAAGCCGAGCGCATGGGTAAGCTGGGGCGCAAGGTCATGGATACATTGAGCGAGATCGCTGCCGAAATGGCGCGTGGAAACATTGATGCCGACCCCTATTGGCGCTCGTCTGACGTCAACGCCTGCCGCTGGTGCGAGTACGCCGAGGCCTGCCATTTTGAGGAGTGTATGGGCGACCGCAGGGTGTGGCAAAAGCCGGTGGGAGCAGACCAGTTCTGGAATGAGATTGACCCGGAACAAGCGCAGCAAGGAGGGGAAGGCTGATGGCATTTCCGTTGACCGAAGAACAACGCGCCGTGGTGGACGAACGCGGCGGAGCCTTGCTGGTCTCGGCGGCCGCCGGCTCGGGCAAGACCCGGGTGCTGGTGGAGCGGCTGCTCAATCGCGTCGAGCAGGAAAAACGGGACATAGACGAGTTTTTGGTTATTACCTTTACCAATGCCGCCGCGGCCGAGCTTCGGGGACGCATCGCCCGGGAACTGTCCCAGCGGTTGGCCCACCAGCCGGGTAACACCCACTTGCGCCGCCAGACTGTACTGGTCTATAAAGCACGCATTTGCACCATTGATGCGCTGTGCATCGACCTGCTGCGCCAGTATGGGCCGTTGCTGGATGTGGACCCCGATTTTCGTATCTGCGATTCGGCCGAGGGGGATGCCCTTGCCCTGCGTGTGCTCAATGAGCTGCTGGACGAGCAGTATGAGGGCATTGGGGAGAACTCCGGCTTTGCCGCACTGGTGGAGGCAACGCTCAACGGACGGGATGACACCCGTTTGATGAGTATTATTTTGGATATCCACGCACGCATCCAAAGTCATCCCGACCCCGAGCGCTGGCTGGAAGAGCATCGACGGGATTTCTGGTGCGACGGCGTGGTGGATGCCGGCCAAACGCCGTGGGGCGCGCTGCTTTTGGAACAGGTACGGATGCAGGCCGACTATTGGCACGGTGAAGTGTCCGGCGCGCTGGAACTGGCCGAACAAGATCAAGTGGTCAAGGACAATTATGGAGAAAGCCTGTCGGCCACGCTGGAGGGGCTGGAGGGGCTTTGCGCGGCCAATCGCTGGTCGGATGCCGCGGCGTGCTTCCCTTTGGATTTTCCACGGGCAGGCACCAAGAAGGGTGCTGACCCAATCATCAAAGATGCGGTTTCTGAAATTCGGGATCGCTGCAAAAAGCGCATGAACAAACTGGCAGAGCAATTTTCCGCCGACAGCCAAGCCGTTTTGGAAGAGCTGCGTGCCATGGCACCGGAGATGGAAACGCTGTTGGAGTTGGTGCGCCGATTTGGTCAACGCTTTTTGGAGGAAAAACAGCGCCGTGGCCTGCTGGAATTTTCCGATGCCGAGCATCTGACGGTGCGCCTGTTGCAGCGGCAGGATGTGTGCGATCTGCTGCAGCGGCAGTTTACCGAGATCATGGTGGACGAGTATCAGGACACCAACGAAGTACAGAATGTGCTGTTTGACGCCCTGTCGCGGGCCGGGGAAAATCTGTTCCTTGTGGGCGACGTCAAGCAGTCCATTTACCGTTTCCGTCTGGCTGACCCCACCATTTTCCTGCACAAATACAACACTTGGCCCATGGGCGGAACTGTGGAGCCGGGGCAGCCACGCAAGCGGCTGCTGTCCTGCAACTTCCGCTCCCGTCCCCAGGTGCTGCAGGCGGCCAACGATGTGTTCCGAAACATTATGAGCCGTTCCTGTGGTGAGATGGATTACGGTGCGGATGAAGCTCTTTGTCCCGGTTTGGCCGTCGGGGATGATCCGGCCTACGCTACCGAACTGGATGTCATCGCCTTACCGGAGAATGACGGCGGTGAGGACGCCGTGGACAAAAATCTGATCGAAGCCCGATTTGTGGCCCGACGCATGGCGCAAATGCTACGAGAGGGCTTCCCGGTGGACGATGGCGTGGGCGGTACCCGGCCGATCCGCTGCGAGGATATGGTCATTCTGCTTCGTTCCCCCGGCCCGGTACAGCGCCACTATGCCCGTGCGCTGGCCGAGGCAGGGATTCCGCTGGATGCCGAAAGCGGCGGCGACTTTTTCGAAACCACCGAAATTTCGGTGGCGCTGTCCCTGCTGCAGGTCATTGACAACCCCCGGCAGGATGTGCCGCTGCTGTCGGTGCTGCGCTCGCCGGTCTTTGGCTTTACCCCCGACCGTCTGGCGCAGATCCGCGCCGGGCAAAAGGGGGGTGACTTCTACGCCGCCATGGAGCAGGACGGCGGTGCCGACTGTACGGAGTTTTTGGAGCAGCTCAAGCTGCTGCGGTTTCGCTCCGGTGAGCTGCCCACCCATCGTTTGATCGAGCGCATTTACCGTCAAACCGATCTGATGGCCATTTTCGGCGCAATGCCGGGCGGTGCCGAGCGGCAGGCCAATCTGGCCACCCTGCGTGAACAGGCCTGTCGTCTGGAGCGTGCAGGGCACAAGGGACTGTTCGGCTTTTTGACCCATCTGGGGCGTATGCGCCAGCGGGGCGAGCAATTTACCCCGGCAAGCGCAGGCACGGGCGGCGTCAAATTGCTGTCCATCCACCGCTCCAAGGGACTGGAATTTCCCGTTGTCTTTTTGTGTGGTCTGGGTCGCCAGTTCAACAAAATGGACGCCGCTGCGCCCGTGCTGTTCCACCACCGTCTGGGCGTTGGCCCCAAGCGGCTGGAACGGGGCGAGGGCTGGACGGTGGAATGGCCCACGCTGGCCCGACAGGCCGTTGCGGTGCAAATGGACCGGGAACTCAAGGCGGAGGAAATGCGCCTGTTGTATGTGGCCATGACCCGAGCCAAGGAAAAGCTCATTATGACGCTGGGGCTGAGCAATGCCGCGGATACGTTGGCAAAAATGTCCGGCGATGCCACGCGCCCGGTCGCGCCGGCGGTGGTGTCGGCGGCCGCTTCGCCGGGGCGCTGGTTGTTGCTGTGCGCCCTGTCACGGCCCGAAAGCGGCGAGCTCTGGACTGACGGGAATCGTCCGCCGGTGGCCGGAAGTTTCGGCCCTGCATGGGACATTCGCCTGGTGCGCGATCCAGCGCTGGAAATACCCCTGCAGGCCCGGGGTCGGGTGATGGACGAGGGAAGCGCACCCGAAGCGCAGGCGGTGGAACGGTTGGTGGATGTGCTGCGGTGGAGCTATCCCCACGCCGGTGCGGCCGAGCTGCCCTCCAAGCTGACGGCGACCCAGCTCAAGGGGCGCACGTTGGATGCCGAAGCTGCTGAGGATACCGATGTGCCGCGCCCGGTGCGCCAAACGCCCTTTGAACGGCCCGATTTCGCGGCGCGAAAGCTGGGTTTGACCGCCCCTCAGCGCGGGACGGCGCTGCATAAGGTGTTGCAATACCTTGATTTTGAGCGCACCGGCTCGGTTGAGGAGATTTCCCGGGAAATCGACCGCCTGGTGGCCCAGCAGTTCATCACCGAGCCGGAGGGACGCAGCGCTGACCCCGGCAAGCTGGCCGCCTTCTTTGCCTGCGACTTGGGCCGGGCGCTGCTGGCTGCCCCGGTTCGGGAACGGGAATATAAATTTTCCCTCCTGCTGCCCGGCGAGGAATTTTTCCCCGATGCGCAGGGGGAGGAGATCCTGTTCCAGGGTGTGGTGGACTGTTGGTTTGAGGACGAACAGGGTGTTACCATTGTGGACTTCAAAACCGATCAAACGCCGCAGCCCGAGCGGTATCGGCCGCAGGTGGAGGCCTACGCCCGGGCGCTGGAAGTGCTTCTGGGGCGGCCGGTGGAGCGCAGGACGTTGTACTTTTTTGCCACGGGAGAGATTTTCTTCTTATAAAATGAAAAAAACAGTTGCATTTTATTTGATGGCGTGTTAATATATCAGTTGCATTATGAAATCCCGGCAGTGAAAGAGGTGAAACCCCATGAAGGAAGGACTGCATCCCAACTACAATCAGACCACCATCCGGTGCGCCTGCGGCAATGTCATCGAGACTGGCTCCACTAAGAGCGATATCAAGGTGGAAGTTTGCTCCAAGTGTCACCCCTTCTTTACCGGTAAGCAGAAGGTCGTGGATACCGGCGGACGCGTCAGCCGCTTCAACAAGAAGTTCGGTTTGGGCAAGTAATTGCTGTAATAAAAGGCTCGTACCGAACGGTACGGGCCTTTTTGCTTTTCTGGTGCATATACTATAATGAGGTGATTGGTATGTTTGTCAAAATGGATCCCCGCGACCTGGAAGGAAATGTGTTTCGCCGCATCCGCGATCAATGGATGTTGATTACCGCAGGCGACCAGACGGCCTGCAATACCATGACGGCCAGCTGGGGCGGTTTGGGTGTGCTGTGGCACGAGCCGGTCGCCACCGCCTATGTGCGCCCCCAGCGCTACACCAAGGAGTTTATGGACCGGGAAAAGTACTTCTCCCTGTCCTTCTACGGCGAGGAGTACCGCGAAAAGCTGTCCCTGTGCGGCGCAAAAAGCGGCCGGGATTTGGATAAGGTCAACGCCTGTGGCTTTACGGTGGAATACGGTGTGGGGAACACCCCCTACTTTGCCGAGGCCGAGTTGGTGCTCATCTGCGAAAAGCTGTATGTGGATCAGATCCGTCCGGAAAATTTCATCGACACTACGCTGGCGCAAACCCATTATCCCAAGCAGGATTGGCACGCTGTGTATATCGGAAAGATCGTGGAGGTCTTGAAAAAGGCCTGACACCGAAGTTGAGGTACTATGAACGAGAATTTGACCCAAGGAAAAATCAACCGGGCTGTTCTGGTGGGCTTGAATGCCGCCTGTCTGAGCGCGGAGGAAAACGCCAGTGAGGAAACGCTGGAGGAACTGAATGCTCTGCTGGAAACGGCCGGTGGCGTGTGCATGGGTATGGTCATGCAAAACAAGGCCACGCCCGACCCGCGCACCTTCATCGGTGAGGGCAAGGTGCAGGAAGTCAAAGAGCTGGTACAGGCCCAGGGGGCCGATATGGTCATCTTTGATAACGCCCTGTCCCCCTCGCAACAGCGTGCGCTGACCCAGGATTTGGGCGTTTCGGTTATGGATCGCTCGGCGCTGATTTTGGATATTTTCGCCCAGCGGGCCCAGACCAAGGAGGGCCGCCTGCAGGTAGAGCTGGCGCAGTATCAGTATCTGCTGCCCCGTTTGATCGGTATGTGGACCCATCTGGAGCGGCAAGAGGGTGCCATTGGTACCCGCGGCCCCGGCGAAACACAGCTGGAGACCGACCGGCGTCACATCCACCGCAAGATCGCCAAGCTCAAAGAGGAGCTGGGACAGGTGCGCCGGGTGCGTGCCACCCAGCGTGTACTGCGTGAGAAAAATGAAGTGCCCGTGGTGGCCATCGTGGGCTATACCAATGCCGGCAAGTCCACCCTGCTCAACAAGCTGACCGGCGCAGGCATCCCGGCCAATAACCGTTTGTTTGACACGCTGGATACCACCACCCGCACACTGGAAATCTCCGATACCTGCACCGTGCTGCTGTCGGATACGGTCGGCTTTATCCGCAAGCTGCCCCACCATCTGGTGGACGCCTTTAAGGCCACGCTGGAGGAACTGTCCTTTGCCGACCTGCTGCTCCATGTCATCGACGCCTCCGACCCCAACTGGCGGGAGCAGGCCGAGGTGGTGGACCGGCTGATTCTGGAGCTGGGTGCTTCCGAGACACCCCGTCTGGAGGTGTTCAACAAGTGCGACCTGTTCCCCAATGACATTCTGCCCCGCGGCGAGGATATGGGCTCCATCTCTGCCCGTACCGGCGAGGGGCTGCAGGAACTGCTGACCGCCATCGAGAAGCGGCTGGATGCGGGAACCGCCCGTGTGGTCATTCATCTGCCCTACGACAAGGGCGGTATTCTG
>JAZSCJ010000143.1:0-7394 GCA_045602885.1 Oscillospiraceae bacterium | reverse complement strand
GCCGTTCTGCTCCGAGGTGATATTCCCATGTGCCCTTGTCCGCCTTACACCAAACGGCGGCTCTCTTTGCAAGGGGTGGCACGGTACTTGTCCTCTTCCACGCAAATCAAAATATATAAACTGCACAGACGCGCTTAGGCTGCGCGTCTGTGCAGTATCTTACCCAGTTTTCCCCGGAATGTCAAGGGAAAGTTGTTATTTCAGCTCGTAATTGGAACCGAACTGCAGGTTATCGAAGTCGATGCGGCGAGTGGGGCGGTTGGCGTCCTCGTCATCCTCGTCCTCGTCATCGTCCTCCGGCTCAAAACCACGGGCACGCTCCTGATCCCGGCGGCTGCGCACCGGCTCGTCGTCGAAGGGATTGGAGTCAAGGGGGAAATCCTCGCCTTCATCTTCCGGCTCGATGTGGGTCGGCTGTTCCTCCAACTCCAGCTGCAGCTGCTCACCCTCATCGTCCTGGCTGATCAGCTTCTGCACCGACTGCTCAATGGCCTGAGCGGTCATGTCGATGGAGGTGGTCATGGGCGGAACCTTAGGCGTTGCGGCGGTGATCTGACTCAGATTTTCCAGACACTCGGCCTGCTTCAAACAGGCGGCGCGGATCTTTTCCACATATTCGGCGGTGCCTTTCTGCACGGTTTCCAGGCGAACCTCTTCGTCCAGCACCTGGCGGCGCAGCTCGTTGATCTTGACCTGGGCTTCCATCTCGGCGGCCCGGATCAGCTCGGCTTTGCGCACCTCGGCATCCTTGACCATCTCGTCAGCGGCCTGCTGTGCGGCCAGCAGAGCACGGCGCATTCCCTTTTCGGTGGCACGGTACTCCTCCAGCGAGTCGGCCAGAACTTTCATCTTGGCCTTGAGCGATGCGTTTTCCTTATACAGGGCGGTGTAATCCACGGTCAGACGATCCAAAAACTCGTCCACCATGACCATATTGTAACCGCCAAAGGATGACTTGGCAAATGCGTGCTCAGAAACTTCCTGCGGGGTCATCATATGTATGCCGCCCCCTTTTTACGAGAAGTAGAGACCGTTGTTTTCCAGATCGTTGATCAGATCGCCCAGAATGTCCACGTTGTACGGGGTAATGATGTAAGTGGAGATGGCGACCTTCTTGATCTTGCCCTCGTTGGCGTAAGCAACGCCGGAGAGGAAGTCCAGCAGACGGCGGGAAACGTCCTTCTGCGTGGATTCCAGATTGAGCACGACGGTGCGCTTTTCACGCAGATGGTCGGCAATCTCGGAAGCCTGCTCAAAACGCTCGGGCTTGACAAGTACCACCTGCAGCTGGGTGGTGGTGTGAATGTTGACTACCTTGTTGCCGCGGCGTGCGGAATCGGAAGCCTGGTCAAACACCGAACTGGTCAGCTCGCGGTCGCGGGCCTTTTCCCGGACAACGTTGCTGCGGCCGACCGGCTCGAAATCGTCAAAATCGTCCATTTCTTCGTCTTCGTACGGACGGGCAAGGCGCTTGAGTTCGTCAATAAATCCCATAGTGAAAGCCTCCTATATTATTTCACAGGCATACTCGGTCTTGGGCCGAACAGAGCGGTGCCCACCCGAACCAGGGTAGCGCCCTCTTCCACGGCGTCCTCAAAGTCGCCGCTCATGCCCATGGACAGACAGTCCATATCAGAGTTATTATCCGCCATTTTGGTTCTTATGTCAACAAAAAGCTGTCGAATTTGGGCAAAAAATTTCCGATTGGAGCTGCCCGGTGCCACAACAGGTGGTATACACATCAAACCACGCAGCCGAATATAGGGTGTTTCCAGTGCTTTTTCCACCAAAGCGGCCAGCTGCTCGGGGGCGACACCTCCCTTGCTCTGCTCGGCGGCGATGTTGACCTGCAGCAAAATGTCCTGGATCTGCTCCAGCTCGGCGGCTCGGCTGCCGATGGCCGAGAGCAGACGCTGCGAGTCCACCGACTCGATCAGATCCACCCGGCCGACCACCTGCTTGACCTTGTTGGTTTGCAAATGGCCGATGAAGTGCAGCCGTGCACCGGCGTAGGCATCGTCGTCCAGATGGGCGGCCATTTCCTGTACCCGGTTTTCCCCGCAAATCTGGACTCCGGCGGCAATGGCGGCGCGAATGGTGGCGGAGGATTGTACTTTAGTGGCGGCCACCAGCGTGACTTCCGACGGGTCACGGCCGGCGCGCAGAGCGGCCTGCGCAATACGCGCATGAACCGCGGCGATGGAGTCGGTCAGATTCATTCCACGACCACCTTTCCGTCATACACTCCGGAAGCGGAGGCCACAATGACCTCGTCCCCGGGGTGAAGAATGCGTTGACCCACGTCCTTGGAACCGGGCGTGGTCAGAATATAGCTGCCGCCGTCGTACGCAATGTCGGCCTGACCGGCGTACTGCGACGGGGCGACCAGATAGTAGTCGCTGCCTTCCTGCACGATCTCCACCGGGCAGAATTCCGCCTGCTGGCCCAACACGATGTATACGCCCAGCACTTGAACTTGGGTGGGTTGCTCGGTGTTAGGATCGGTTGTGGTCATGGTTTCCAGACGCAGGGCCTGTTTGGGAACACGCACGCCGGTATAGCGGTTGAAAACCAGCGATACCGTTTGCTCACGCAGCATGGTGACATCCCGCAAGTGGCGGCTGGAGGACAGGATCAGAACGCAGCCCTGACTTTCCGGCTCACCGATGTGCTCGACCCGCATATCCACCTCGCCGGAAAAATCCCGGGAGAAGGCCACCGTGATGGTATCGCCTTCCAGCAGACGCTTGGCGGTGGACGGATCTACCACCGAGGCAAAGTACCAGCGGTCGCCGGTGATCAGCTTGCCTACATAATGCTCCGGCGTGGGCTTGAACAGATCTTCAAAGGCGAGAAGCTGATCGGCCGTAAGGGTGGCCAGCATCTCGGGGGTCAGCTTGTCCTCCATGCCGTCGGAAAACTGAGAAAACAGGCCGGAGCAGGGGGACTTGACAAGGGAGGTGTCATGGTTGGACTGAGTCTGCATGCGGCCGATCTCGGTGCGCAGTTGGGCAATGGTCTGGGTCAATTCGGCGGTGTGGTCGGTGGTGGCGGAATAGGCAAACTCTCGCTGAAGGACTTGGGCGCGCAGGGCAAGGGCATCGGATTCCAGACAGGAAAGATCGTCGCTGCCCACGCTGGTGCGCAGGGATAAAATGCAGTTCGTGATCTGCTGTTCCAGCCGGGCGGCATCCACCAGACTGCTTCCGCTGTCCAGCGCGTACTGAAGCTGATCCAGCTCCAGCTGCATGGTCTGGATCAAGCGCTCCCGGGCCAAAGCATCGCTGTTTTGATACAGCACCGCAATGGTTTCGCCTGCGGATACGCGCTCGCCTTCGTCGGGGAGCACATCCATAATGGCCGCGCCGTTGGAAAGTACCCGTTCCTCCCGCACCAAGAGCCCGTGGATCTCCACCGAATCGTCCAGCGCGTCCGGATAGGCGATGACGGTGTCCAGCGGATCGGACAAAGACCGCGTGATGTAAACGCAAAGGTAAAGGATAACGCCGACGAACAGAATCGACATAATGACTTTTGTGATCAGGGTGCCCTGCTTCATGGAAAACCGTCCTTTGATGTATCCCCGTCAGCCGTTACCCTCCTCGTCCAGGGGGATCGACCGTTCCGGGGTAATGGTGGAAATGGCGTGTTTGTAGATGATCTGCTGCTTGCCCTCGCTCATAAGCACCACCACAAACGGGTCAAAGCCGGCAATGGTGCCCCGAAGCTGATATCCGTTCATCAAAAACATGGTCACATTGCTTTTGTTGCGGCGGACACGGGACAGGAATAGGTCTTGGATACGGGTTTGCTTTTGCACGATAAACGCACTCCTTCTCTGTGTGGAATGGGCTTATCATATACCAGATTCTTCCAGAATTTTTGTCGAAAACGCAAGGGCTTTTTCAAAAACGGGCGTTTTCTCCCAGAGGAACCAGTGGATGGAGGGGTCACGGCGAAACCAGGTCAGCTGTCGCTTGGCGTATTGCCGGGAACGCAGCTTGATCTCCTCGGCACCCTCTTCGGGGTCCCGGCCGTCCAGCAGAGCGGCGGCCATTTCCTTGTAGCCGATGGCCTGCATGGCGGTGCAGGTGGGGGGAACGCCCCGGGCCAGCAGAGCCTGCACCTCGTTTACCAACCCGGCGGCCATCATATCGTCCACCCGGCGGTCGATGCGCGTCCACATATCACTTCGGTCGGCAAAGGAAAGACCGATGGAGACCGCCTCATAACGGGGGGGCTGCAGGCGGCTTTCTGCGTCGTGTTGGGTGATGGTTTTGCCGGTTTCGTACCAGACTTCCAGAGCGCGGAGGATGCGTTTTTGGTCAGCCGGATGCAGCTTTTCGGCCCGTTGGGGGTCGATATGGCATAACTGTTCGTACATCTGGGGCAGCTCACCGTTAGCGGCACGCTGTTCCAGCTGGCTGCGGTATTTCCCCGAGAAGGCGGCAAAGGTGCGCCCGGCCAGCAGGGCGTCCCGGTACAGTCCGGTGCCGCCGGCCACGATGGGCAGCTTGCCACGGGCAAAAATATCGTCCACGCAGGCGCTGGCCTGCTGTACATATCGGGCGGCGGAATAGTGTTCCTCCGGGTCGGCCACGTCCAGCATGTGATGGGGCACGCCGCACATTTCCTCCACCGTGGGCTTGGCGGTGCCAATGTCCATGGTGCGGTAGATCTGCATGGAGTCGCAGGAGACCACTTCCCCGTTGAATTGTCGGGCCAGCTCTACCGCCAGCCGGGTTTTGCCCGAAGCGGTGGGGCCCACTACCGTGACGATCCGGTTGGACATAGGTGCCTCCTTGCAGAAAAATGATCCGCCCGCGCCCTGTTTGGTCGGGTGGGATTTCATAGCGTAAATATTATTATATGACAAATTTGAAATGGGGGCAAGGGGAACCGGCGAGATGGCAGAAAATCGTGGCGTTGCAAGGGGAAAAGGGGTTTACAGAAAAGCGGGGGCATGATATGATAATGTTCAAAACCACATTATCAAATTTTCAAAATGTGTCTATGCCGTCGGCAGGGACACACCAAGGAAAGAGGGGTATCGTGGAAGAGATTCGGGAACTGAAAGAGCGCATGCGTCAGGAGCGACCCGCGTCGTGGGAATCGCTGCCCGATCTGTCGCTGTATATGGACCAGCTGATCGCCTATATGCCCCGGCAATTGATCCGGTTTGATGAGGGCGAAACGCTGACCGCGGCCATGGTCAACAATTACATTAAGGACGGCCTGTTGCCCCGGGCGGAGGGAAAACGCTACAACCAGACCCATCTGGCCTATCTGACCGCCATCTGCGCACTCAAGCAGGTGCTTTCGGTCAAGGAGATCAAAACGCTGATCCAGGACGGGTCGGAGGGGCGGGATCACCAGCATCTGTACCACCATTTCTGCAGCGAGCTGGATCGGGCCATGAACGAAACGGCCAACGAGCTGGACGAGGATCTGCCCCGGGAGGATCTGGCCCGGATGGCGTTGGATCTGGCGCTGCACAGCTACGCCTACAAATTAGCCTGCCAGCGTATTTTGCCGCTGCTGCACAAAGACGATGCCCCGGCCGACAAAAAAGGCGGCAAGGGCAGCGAGAAAACCAAAGATACCAAAGAAAAATAAAGACGGGGGAACCACATATGAATCAATTTGCAATTGTGACCGATTCGGCCGGCGATTTGGACCAGTGCATGGTCACGGAGATGAACATAACCGTTCTTCCCCTGCGCTTTATCCTGCAGGACGTGGAGCGGATGGACTGGCCCGACTATCGGGATATGCGCCCGGAGGCCTTTTACGATTTGCTGCGCAAAGGTGAGCGGGCCACCACCTCGGCCCTCAACGCCAGCCACTATATTGAGGCGCTGACGCCCCTGCTGCAGGCCGGACAGGATGTGCTGGTCATGGCCTTCTCTTCCGGACTGTCCACCACCTATCAGTCCTCGGTCATGGCCGTGGAGGAACTGCGGGAAGCCTTCCCCGAGCGCAAGATTTACACCGTGGATACTCTGGCGGCTTCGCTGGGTCACGGTCTGCTGGTATGGCATGCCTGCCAGCAGCGCGCCCAGGGCAAGAGCATCGAGCAGGTGCGCGACTGGCTGGAGGAAAACAAACTTCACCTGTGCCACTGGTTCACCGTGGACGATTTGAACCACCTCAAGCGCGGCGGCCGTGTTTCGGCGGCGACGGCGCTGGTGGGCACCATGCTGTCCATCAAGCCAGTGCTCCATGTGGACAACGAGGGCCACTTGATCAACGTGTCCAAGGTTCGGGGCCGTATGGCCTCCATCAAGGCACTGGTGGACGAGATGGAGAAAACCGCCATCAATCCTGCCGAGCAGACGGTATTTATCAGCCACGGCGACTGCGTGGGCGATGCCATGAAGCTGGCCGATATGGTAAAGGAGCGCATGGGCGTTGAAGTGGCGCTGGTGGGCCCCATTGGCCCGGTCATCGGTGCCCACTCCGGCCCGGGCACGCTGGCTCTGTTCTTCCTGGGGAGTGAGCGTTGATGGATCTGACTTGGCTGGAAATCACCATTAACACCACCGGGGCAGATCTGGACACTCTGGCGGCCAAACTGACCGCCAACGGCGTGGTGGGTCTGGCAATCGAGGACGAAGCCGATTTCAAGCAGTTTTTGGAGCAAAACCAACAGTATTGGGACTATGTGGACGATGATTTGCTGCAGCGCATGAAGGGCGCTGCCCGGGTCAAGTTCTATGTCACCGATGACCAGGACGGCTATGCCCAGCTGCGCCAATATACTGCCGGGCTGGAGGGGTACGAGATTCTGTCCACTCCCCTGCAGGAAAACGACTGGGCGACCAGTTGGCAGAAGTATTACAAGCCCATGCCGGTGGGCGAAAAGCTGTTTGTCGTGCCCGAATGGGAGCGACAGCGCGCTGCCCGAGGGCAAGGTGCCCGTGTGGCTCAACCCCGGCCTGACCTTCGGTACGGGCAGCCATGCCTCCACCCAGCTTTGTCTGGAGGGGGTGGAGCAGACCGTCCGCCCGGGCGACCGGGTGCTGGATCTGGGCTGCGGCAGCGGCATTTTGTCCATCGCTGCCCTGTGTCTGGGCGCTAGCTTTGCCGCCGCAGTAGATATCGACCCCAAGGCCGTGGGTGTGGCCTATGAAAACGCCGAGCTCAACGGCATCGGGCAGGACCGTTACGATGTGCGTGCCGGCAATGCGCTCCCCGACAAGTCGCTGGTGGCCCAACTGATGGCGCAGAAATATCAGGTGGTGCTGGCCAACATCGTGGCCGATGTCATCATCCCCCTGTCCGCCTTCGCCGGCGATTTCATGGCCGAGGGTGGCTGGTTCATCTGCTCGGGCATCATCGACACCCGCTCCGATGAGGTGGCCGACGCACTCAAGCGAAACGGCTTTACCATT
>JAZSCJ010000142.1:0-6547 GCA_045602885.1 Oscillospiraceae bacterium | reverse complement strand
CCCATCGTGTTCGATACCGACGAGCATCCCCGTGAGACCACCCCCGAGAAGCTGGCAAAGCTCAAGCCTGCCTTCAAGAAGGAAGGCGGCAGCGTGACCGCAGGCAACGCCTCCGGCCGCAACGACGGCGCCAGCGCCATGCTGATCATGACCGCTGAGAAGGCTGCCAAGCTGGGTCTGAAGCCCATGGCTCGCTTTGTGGCACACGCCAGCGCCGGTGTGGATCCTCGTGTGATGGGCCTTGGCCCCGTCCCCGCAGTCCGCAAGGTGCTGGAGAAGGCCGACATGACCATGGATCAGATTGGCTTGATCGAGCTCAACGAAGCCTTTGCCGCTCAGTCCCTGGGCTGTATCCGCGAGCTGGGCATCACCGATCGCATGGACATTATCAATGTCAATGGCGGCGCAATCGCTCTGGGCCACCCCGTCGGCTCCTCCGGTTGCCGTATTCTGGTTACCCTGATGCACGAGATGAAGAAGCGCGGCACCAAGTATGGTCTGGCTTCTCTGTGCATTGCCGGTGGTATGGGCACGGCCGATATCATCGAGCTGGTTGACTAATCGGCGGTTTTACCGCCCATAACGGATGAAACACGAAATCCCCTGCCCGTTTCGGGCAGGGGATGAAGTGAATTCACCGCAGGTTTCAAAAAGCGTATAAAAAATTTAAAATATTGAGGAGGCAACTACTATGGCTTACATGCCGCTGAACAAGGACAATTGCTATCTCGAGACGGAAAAGATGACTAAGATCTACGATCTGTCTCAGCCCTGGGGTTGGGATACCCCCCTGTGGCCCTTCCCCGGCCCCCGTTCCGACCTGAACTTCCCCCGCGGTCAGTATCTGGAGCGTTTCCACAAGCGCACCTGCACCTACACCGGCACCCTGCACGCCGGTACCCACATGGACGCCCCCAACCACACTCTGCATGAGGAAGAGGTTGACCGCGAGCGTTACGGCTACACCCTGGCCGAAGTGCCCCTGGAGCACTGCATCGGCACCGGCGTCATCCTGGACATGACCTGGCTGTATGATGAGTTTGAGGAGAAGTTCAACGCCGCCGGCGGCGATCCCGCCAAGATGGGCGAGATCTGGCACATCATCACTCCCGAGGATGTGGAGAACGCCTGCAAGAAGGACGGCCTGGAGATCCGCCCCAATGACTGGGTCGTCATCGACACCGGCTTCCATCGTTTCTGGAGAAAGAACAACGACAAGTACTTCAACTACTATCCCGGCCTGGGCCCCGAAGTGTGCAAGTACCTGATGTTTGAGAAGAAGATCAAGGGTATCTCCGGTACCTGGGGTGCCAGTGACTCCCCCCTGTGGCACTACCCCAACAAGGAGCAGATGCCCTGGCTGTACAACAACTACAAGCTGGCTACCGGCCGTGACCTGGACGTCGACTTCCCCGACTACGAGCCCTGCCACCGTCTGTTTGCTCAGCACGGTGTTGTGGCTGTCGAGAATGCCGGCGGCGACATCGACCTGGTCAAGGGCAAGCGCATGATCATCAGCGCCACTCCCTTCCGCTGCGAGGCGGCTGACGGCGGCTTCGTGCGTCTGTGCGCATGGGAAGAGGGCTCCTTCTAATCGTCCTTTGACGAAGAAGAGTCATCCCGTAGAGTAAAATCAACTGATCCGCCCCGAAGGCATTATGCTTTCGGGGCGGATAGTCAGGAAAGGAACGAGCGCATATGGCAAAGTCTAAAGTTGTTTCGGTTGCGGAAGCAATGAAGCACTGCTACGACGGCATGACTATTTTGCTGCCCGGATTCGTGAACTGCGGCGTGCCCCAGACGCTGATCAAGGGCTTGGTGGAGAGCAACATCAAGGATTTGAATGTTATTTCCAACAATACCTCTGTGAAGGGCCAGGGCATCGGTCTGCTGGTACACGCGGACAGCATCAAGCACATTACCTGTTCTCACATCGGCAGCAATGTGGAAACCTGCGCCAAGGCTGTGGCCGGCGAGATTGACATCACCTTTGTGCCCCAGGGCTCCCTGTGCGAGAAGGTTCGCGCCGGCGGCGCCGGCATTGGCGGTGTGCTGACCCCCACCGGTGTGCATACCCCCATGCAGGACGGCAAGCAGCTTCTGGAATGGGACGACGAAGCAGGCGAGTACAAGTTTGTGACGGCGGACACCCCCCAGAAGGGCAAGCGCTACATTCTGGAGCTGCCGCTGCACGCCAACGTTTGTTTTGTTCACGCCTATAAGGCGGACAAGATGGGCAACCTGAAGTTCCACCGCACGGCCCGCAACTTCAACGAGATCTTTGCTACGGCAGCCGATTTCGTGATTGCTGAGGCCGAGCACATTGTGGAAGTGGGCGAGCTGGACCCGGACGAGATCATGGTTCCCGGCGCGCTGGTCGACCTGGTTGTTCAGGCAGAAATGGAGGGCTGATCCATGAGAACACCTCAAAATGACAGAGATCGGATTGCGTGCCGTACCGCACAGTTTTTCCAGGATGGAAATGTGGTCAATCTGGGTATCGGTATGCCTACGCTGTGTCTGGAGTTTCTGCCCGAAGATGTGGATATCTGGGCTGACAGCGAAAACGGCGTAATCGGTCTGGCCGGCGCACCCGGCGAGAATGACGAGTTCCCCGTGGACATCGTGGATGCCGGCGGCCGTCCCTCTCTGCTGCGTACCGGCGGCTGCTGCTTTGACAGCTTCCGTTCCTTCGGCTATATCCGTGGCGGCCATGTAGATATCACTGTTCTGGGCGCCTACGAAGTGGACGCCGAGGGCAGTCTGGCCAACTGGATGGTGCCCGGAAAGGCAGCGGCAGGCATGGGCGGTGCTATGGATCTGGTGTGCGGCTCCAAGACCACCATCGTCATGACCACCCACTGCGACAAGGAAGGCAACCCCAAGATCGTGCAGAAGACCGAGATGCCCTTGACCGGCTATCGGGTGGTGGATTACGTGGTCAGCGAGCTGGCTGTTATCCACATCACCGAAGATGGCCCGGTTCTGCTGGAAATCGCGGAAAACACCACGGTGGAGGAAGTTGTTGCCAAGACCGGTGCCAAGTTGATTATTCCGGAGCAGGTAGGTACCATTCGTTTCTAATTTGAATCCAAACAGATTGGAGATAAGGAACCCGCCTTCATAGGCGGGTTCTGACATATTTATGGATATTATGGCTTATGTTGGCCTGGTCATTGCCATTGCATTGATTGCCGGCCTGACAATTTTCAGCGGCGCGAAAAAGTCTGAGAAAGGCGCCGGTATTTCCTGCCCCGTGGCGGCAGGCTTGATCATGGGCACCTTGGTGGGCGGCTCTTCCACCGTGGGCACGGCGCAGCTTGCCTATAATTACGGCATGAGCGCCTGGTGGTTCACGCTGGGCAGCGGCATCGCCTGTCTGGTGTTGGGTCTGGTCTATGCCAAGCCGCTGCGCCGGGAGAATTGCCCGACGCTGGTTGGTATGGTCAAGAAGGAGTATGGCCCCAAGGCGGGCTTTGCTGCTACCATCCTCAACTCGGTGGGCACCTTCATCAACATCTTGTCCCAGCTGCTGGCGGCTTCCGCTGTTGTGCTGGTGGTGCTGCCCGGACTGGGCACCGGCTGGACGCTTGCGCTTTCGGCCGTCTTCATGGTGCTGTACGTGGTTTTCGGCGGTACCAAGGGCGCCGGTTTGGCCGGCATCCTCAAGCTGGTGCTGCTGTATGTGGCCATGGTCAGCTGCGGCGTTCTGGCGCTGCGCTTGATTGGCGGCGTTTCCGGACTGACGGGTGCGATTGACACCTTCAGCACGCAGACCGGACGCAATTTCGCCAACCTGTTCTGCCGTGGTGTGGGTACCGACCTGGGCGCTTGCGTGAGCTTGCTGCTGGGTGTGTTGACCACCCAGACCTATTCCCAGGCGATCCTCTCCGCCAAGTCGGACGGTCATGCACGTGGCGCAGCGCTGATGAGCGCCTTCCTCATTCCGCCCATCGGTATTTTTGGTATCTTTGTGGGCCTTTATATGCGCACGGTCACCGATCCGGCGACCTTTACCGCCAAGGCTGCACTGACCAGCTTTATTCTCGACTATTCCGGTATGCCCACGCTGCTTTCCGGTATTGTGCTGGGCGCACTGTTTATTGCTTCGGTGGGTACCGGTGCCGGTCTGGCACTGGGCATTGCGACCGTGATCGATCGGGAGCTGATCCACAAAAACGGAAGACAGTGCAAGCTCAGCAGCGACAGCGTCGGCAAGATTCTGATCGTTGTGGTGCTGGTTGCCGCTTCGCTGTTGTCCATCGTGATCCCCAGCGATACCATTTTGAACTTCGCCTTCATGTCGATGGGTCTGCGCGGCTGTACCGTGTTTGCGCCGCTGTGCTTCCTGCTGTGGGCCAAGGGAAAGGTCAGCGGCAAGTTTGCTCTGATTTCGATCATCAGTGGCTCGATCGTGGCATTGATTCTGGGCTTGCTGAATCTGTTTGAGGTCATCAAGCTTCCTTGCGATGCCGTGTTCCCCGGCGTTTTGGTGGGTCTGATTATCATGGTCGTCGGCTTTTTCCGGCGTGACAATCGGCTGCAAGACGCCGCATAAGGCAATTGGCTGCACTTTTTCCGGCCTTTTTTGATCGGAAAAGGGAAGTAAGACGATTCATTCCATGCCTTTTCTAAAACCTCGTTTCTTTCGGGAAACGAGGTTTTATGATTTCTTGGCGGATTTTGTAAGCGTGGGTGTTGAAGAACCAAGATGCTTTTGCTATAATTAAAAAATAGTTTTTCAAAATTTATGCACACGCCGGGACAGGGGTGTGCTTGGCAGGAACGGAGGTGAGAAGGATGCCGCCTTTTGGTTTTCTGAAAAAGAAGCCCAACGAACCCGAAGCGCCGCTGCAGCCGGTGATGGCCGATGACCCGGAGCGAGGGGAGAAGGTCTTTCAACAGGGAATGGTGCTCTATCAAGACGGAAATAAGCGTCAAGCGCTGACGTATTTTTTGCAGGCGGCCGAGTTGGGGCACCCGGATGCGCAATGCAATCTGGGCGTGATGTACTTTAGCGGCGAGGGCGTGCGTGCAAACAAGGCTGAGGCCGTGAAGTGGTATCGCAAGGCAGCTGAAGCCGGAAACACCAACGCTATGAACAATCTGGCCATCCTTTACCTCCAAGGTGACGGCGTGGAGCAGGACAAAAACCAGGCGCTCAAATGGTTTTTGGAATCAGCCCAGCAGGGAAATGTCAACGGACAGGTCAATGCGGCCATTATACTCTATCGGGGTGACTGTGCGGCGTCCGATCCTCCTCGCGCGGCCAGTTTGCTGCGAGCTGCATCCAATCAGGGCAGCGAAAAGGCCCGGCGACTGCTGGAGGAGATGCAGGCAAACCAGCAGATGCAAAGTGCTCGCTCTGCCGACATACAGTTGGAGAATGCCCGTCAGCAGCGTGCGCAAGGGCAGATCCATCAAGCACTGAATACCGCCCGTGATGCGGCAGATATGGGCAGCGATGAGGCCAAACAACTGGTGCGCGAGCTGGAGCGTGAGCTGGCTGCGGCTGCCTGTGCCGATGGAATCAAGGCGTTTGATCGTGGCGATTTGGAGCAGGCACTGGAACTACTCCTTCGCGCATCCAAAGCCGGATATGAGCCGGCCTGGTTCAATACCGGCGTGCTGTATGAGCGCCGGGCAGATACTGCCGAAAACAAGGCTCAAGCCTTGAAATGGTACAAAAAGGCCGCCGAACATGGTCTGGCTGAGGCGCAGTACCGTGTTGCCGTTTTGTGTAGTGAAGGAAAAGGTGCGCACGCAGACAAAGCACAGGTGCTCAAGTGGTATGAAAAGGCTGCCGAGCAGGGCCATGCCGAAGCGCAGTTCCGAACGGCCATGCTGTATTACGAAGGTGACGGTACACGTGAGGATAAGACCCAGGCATTGCAATGGTATTTGAAGGCCGCTGAGCAGGGCCACGCCGAAGCGCAATATTACGCCGGTGTGCTGTATCATAACGGGGAAGGCACCCAGCAGGATAATGCGCTGGCACTGCAGTGGTATTTGAAGGCTGCCGAGCAGGAGATCGCCGAAGCCCAGTTCAACGCCGGAATTCTGTATTACGGTGACGAGGAACATCCGGGCGACCGGGCGATGGCCTTCCGCTATTTCCAGCAGGCTGCCGTGCGCGGCTGCGCCGCGGCGCAGTTCAATCTGGGCATTCTCTATCACAATGGCGATGGCGTTGCCCAGGACAAGAACCGGGCGATGAAATGGTTTTTGAAGGCCGCCGAGCAGGACCATACCGAAGCCCAGTTCAATGTGGGCGTGATGTACTATACCGGAGAGGGTGTGCCGCTGGATCGCACCCGGGCGTTGCGCTGGTTCTTGAAAGCCGCCGAGCAGGGCGATGCCGAGGCGCAGTTCAGCGCAGGCATCATGTACGACAAGGGCGAAGGAACCAATATGGATCCCGACACGGCGCTGAAATGGTTCCAATCCGCCGCTAAACTGGGGCACGAAAAGTCACAGAATGTATTGTCCAACTACTTTCAACGTCTGTCACGCAAGAAAAGATAATCATTCCATGAATTACGACCCG
>JAZSCJ010000141.1:0-32631 GCA_045602885.1 Oscillospiraceae bacterium | reverse complement strand
AGAGGCCATCATCGCCTTTACCGCCGCCATTGAAATCGACCCCAAGCAGGAACTGGCCTACATCAGTCTGGCGCAGGTCTACTCCGAGCAGGGCGACGCCGACAAGGCCGCCGAGATTTTGGAACAGGCGGTACAAGCCATTGGCGAGACCGAAACCCTTGCGGCGGCTTTAGCGCAGCTGACAGCCACACCCGAAATTGAACCGGAATCCACATCTTCCTCCGATGATGCACATACCGAGCGAATCGACAACGAGGACAGCACCTATACCGTGAAAGAATATAATGTCGACGGCTTCGGCGTTCGAGTGACACACTACCTTGCCGACGGCACGTTCTGCTGTGATTCCACGTTTGATCCCGAGGGTCGCGTGCAAAGTAGCTCCTGGACCTGCAACCCCAACACTCTGGTTCATCCCCACCACGGCATGGAGTACGATGTCAACGGCAACGAAATACGGCATACATTTTACAACCTCGACGGCTCAGTTAATAGCTATACGCTTTATGAATACAATGCCAATGGCAATTGGACACGGCTAACAAACTGCAATCCCGATGGTTCGGTCAGTCAAATCTCTGACTACGATGCCAACGGCAATATGGTGCGATCAACTAACTACAGCCCCGACGGCTCGGTTGAATGCTACAACCTTTATGAATACGATGCCAACGGCAATCGGGTGCGGATGACACGCTACAACCCCGACGGCTCGATCAGTTCTGTCACCGACTACGATGCCAACGGCAATCGGGTGCGGGATACACACTACAACCCCGACGGCTCGATCCGTTCTGTCGATGAGTATTAACAAAATCTAATCACACGGAGGTAATGCAACATGAAACGCTCCATTTCCCTTTTCCTCTCCCTTGCGCTTTTCCTTCTCCTGTGCGCCTGCGGCAACAGTGCCACCACATGGCAGGAGCAGTACGATCTGGGTCTGCGCTACCTGTCCGAGGGCAATTACGAAGAGGCCATCATCGCCTTTACCGCTGCCATTGAGATCGACCCCAAGATGGCCATTGCTTACGAAAAGCTCGCCGAGGCTTATACCGAATCCGGAGATGTTACCGCCGCTGTTACCGCTTTGGCAAAGGGCGTGGAAGTCACCGGAGACGAGGCTTTGTCTGCTTTGCTGACTGAGTTGGCGCAGCAGGCCGGCATCGACCTTGACAGTCTGATCAGCTCCGATAATCAGGGTGGAAACAATCAGGCCGCCCCCCTTCAACCGATGGATGGCTATCCCAAAACCGAGACCACCGCACTGAGTAACGGCGGCACGATGGTGACGGAATACGACCAATTTGGCCGTCCTGTCGCCTCGAAAACGCTCAATCCGGACGGTTCCGTTCAGCAGGAAGCCAGCTATGAGTATGATCAGACCACCGGAAAACTACTGCGGCGCACCCATTACCAGAACGGCGGAGAGTATAATGGATTTTTTGACGTGGCCACTACGGAGGAATATGACAGTCAGCAGCGTTTGTCCGCCGTGACCCGTGAGTGGATCTCTCTGGCTCCTGTTGCGAGTGATCCGTCTAGCAACAATCGTACGGAATCCAGCATCTACACCTACAGCTCTGACGGCAGAACTGTAGAAATTTCGACCACATTGTCCAGCAACGGCAACTCCACCAGCTGCAGCATGACGCACAAGCTCTCCGATGAGGCCACCTATGTGGCTGTCATGGGCCTTGGCTTCAGTTGGGAGGGCAGCTCCCCGGTCAATCTGCGTATTGAGTTTCTGATGGAATATACCGGGGTTGATAGACCCGGCGAAATGTTAAACTTTACTACCCACTAAGTGCAGGCGCATACTACAAGCGGCCCCATACAGGCGGCTGCCCAAGAGGTGACGAATTTTGACAACAGGACAATTACTCTTTTACTCCGGCGTTGGCCTTCTGGCCTTGACGGTTATTCTGGCCATTGTGTTTGCTGTGAAAAAGGTAAAGTATACCCCCTCGAACACCTCACTCTCCAGCGACCCGGCGCAAACGCAAAGCCTTCGCAGCGGATATCCCACCGACCCGCTTACAATTCGCAGGGAGTTCCCCAAAACGGATGCCGTCAGTGCCGCAATGCCCATTTCCCAGGAAACCGTCCCCATTTCCCAGGGGACTGTGCCGCTTACGCAGGATACCGTTCTTCTTTCTGAGGCAGCAACCCCTCCGATTCAAGAAAACACGGTTTTGCTTGCACAGCAAGCAAACACGCCCCCGGCCGAAGGCACCGTACCGCTTGCGCAGCAAGGGACGGCACTGCTCACAGAAGGTACAGCCCCTTTGGATACACAAACATAATCATAGAATTTCTCGCATACAACAAGGTGGGTGCCACAAACTTGTGGCACCCACCTTCGTTTCTGCAATTATATAAGAAACCCCCACTTGATACGATTGCATCAAGCGGGGGTTTCTATCTGGCGGAGTAGGAGGGATTCGAACCCTCGGCACGCTTTTGACGTGCACACGATTTCCAGTCGTGCTCGTTATGACCACTTCGATACTACTCCGTAGCGACAACAAAAGATATTATAGCAGATTTTTTCCTTTAGTCAAGTGTTTCTTGCAAAAAAGCGGCGGAATAATTTACCGCTTGTTCCAGCGTCCAGAATACGGTAAGCTGTTAATGGTTACAAAAAGTTACAAAGGATGTGAGCACATGAAACTAACACGATTTCTGGCTGCGACGGGTGCCACGCTGATGCTTGGCATCGCCTCCGTCGGCGCGTTTGCGCCCCCTCCCCTGCTCCATGTCAACGGCGTACCTTTGGGCAATCAAGCCATGGCTACGCTCTATCACGACACGACCTATGTGTCCCTGCGAAACGTATCGCAATCGCTGGACGAGGGTGCCGCCATCACCTGGTCAGATGGCACGGCAATGGTGCAAACCGGAGCAAAAACGCTGCGTGCCCGGCCGGGCGATACCCATGTGACCATTGACGATCAGACGGTATCGGTTCCTCAGGGCGTCAAGCTGGATCAAGGGCGCACCCTGCTCCCCGTGCGCGTGCTTGCCCAGCTGTTTGGCGCTACGGTATGTTGGGATCCCACAAGCAACGCCGTTTCTCTTTCTTCCAAGCAAGCCCCATCGTCCCCCACCTATTCCGCCGAAGACTTGTACTGGCTGTCCCGGATCATTTCGGCAGAGAGCCGTGGCGAGCCCATGGAAGGTAAAATTGCCGTGGGTAACGTTGTACTTAACCGTGTCGCCAACGATCAGTTTCCCAACAGCATCTACGAAGTCATCTTTGATGCCCGTTGGGGCGGTCAGTTTGAGCCGGTGCGTAACGGAACCATTTATCATGAGCCTACCGCGGAGAGCGTAGAAGCTGCCAAGCGCTGTCTGGAGGGCGCTAACGTTGTGGGTGGCTGCCTGTACTTCTTTGCTCCCTCTTTGGCGCAAAACTTCTGGATCGCGGAAAATAGGAAATTCGTGACCACCATTGGATGCCAGGATTTTTATCTGTAACGCCAAAACCCTCCGGCTAAGCCGGTGGGTTTTGACGTTAGTTGTATCCATCAGAAGGGCGGATGATCCCGTTCCTGCTCAAAGGCATCCCCTTCGTACGCAAACTCCTCGGGAACCGGCTCGGAGACGGGCGCTTCATGCATACCCTGCT
Organism: Oscillospiraceae bacterium; assembly: GCA_045602885.1. GTDB lineage: Bacteria > Bacillota > Clostridia > Oscillospirales > Oscillospiraceae > JAJPXI01. Next base: position 29,000 of record JAZSCJ010000141.1, on the reverse strand, counting down.
TGTACTGCATCTCCTGCCATTGCTCTTTAGTGATGAGGATCTGACGCGCTTTCGAGCCTTCAAAGGGGCCTACAACCCCCTTTTCCTCCATCTGGTCCACCAGACGGGCGGCACGGGAATACCCCAACTTCAAGCGGCGCTGAAGCATGGAAACCGAAGCTTGTCCGGCCTCCAGCACCACTTCGATGGCGGCCGGGAGCAACTCGTCAAACTCGCTGTCTGCTCCCTCGGGTGCGCTGCCGCCCACACCCTTGGCGCTCTTTTCCTTTTCGGCGGCGTGCTGCTCAATCTCATGGAGCACCTCGTCATCGTAACGAGCTGTGCCGCTCTTCTTGACAAACTCCACCACATCGGCCACTTCCTGATCGGAGATCAGCCAGCCCTGTACTCGGGTCGGTTTTCCGGCGCCCAGCGGGAAGTACAGCATATCGCCGCGACCCACCAGTTTTTCCGCACCCATCGTATCCAGAATGATGCGCGATTCCAGCGCAGAGGCCACCGCAAAGGCGATACGGGAGGGAATGTTGGCCTTCATCAAGCCGGTGATCACATCGGCCGAGGGGCGCTGGGTAGCGATGACCAAATGCATACCGGCCGCACGGCCCATCTGGGCCACACGGCAAATGGATTCTTCCACTTCCTTGGCGGCCACCAGCATCAAATCGGCCAGCTCGTCAATAACCACCACGATTTGGGGCATCTTTTCCATGTCCGGCTGACGGGCGGCATGGGCGTTGTACGCCTTCAAATCACGCACACCCACCTCTGAGAAAGCACGGTAACGCTTCATCATCTCGGTGACTGCCCATTGCAATGCACCGGCTGCCTTTTTGGGGTCGGTGACCACGGGGATCAGCAAGTGCGGAATGCCATTGTAAATGCCCAGCTCGACCATCTTGGGGTCGACCATGATCAAGCGAACCTCTTCGGGCGTAGCCTTATACAGCAGCGAAACGATCAGCGAATTGGTACACACCGATTTACCCGAGCCGGTGGTACCGGCGATCAGCAGGTGAGGCAGCTTGGCAATGTTTCCTACAATGGCGTTGCCGCCGATGTCTTTGCCCAGCGCAAAGGCCACCTTGGAATCGTGATTGCGAAATGCCGAGGAATCTACCACATCATGGATGTATACCGGAGAGACCAGCTTGTTGGGCACTTCGATACCCACCATGGAGATCTTATCGGGAATGGGCGCAATGCGCACACCGGATGCGCCCAGCGCCAGCGCAATGTCGTCGGCCAGATTGGTCAGCTTATTCAGACGCACGCCTTGATCCAGCTCCACCTCATAACGGGTGACCGAAGGGCCACGGGTGACGTTGTTGATTTTGGCCTCAATGCCAAAGGAGCGAATGGTCTCGGCCAAACGATCCTGGTTAACCTTCAACTCACCCATGGCATCAGCGCCAATGCCGCCTTCCCCTTCCACCAACAGAGATACGGGCGGGTACTGATAGGCCGTTGCCGTCTGGCTCAAGTTTTCCTCGATTTCTGCCGTAACCTCGGCGGCGGCCTGTGCCGCTTCTTCGGGCTTGACCTTGGGGATGGCCGGTGCGGCGGGCGGTACTTCCGACACGCTCTCCGGCTGCACCAGGGGTTCCGGGGGCAGCACCGATTCAACCTCTGCAAAATCCGGCTGCACGGCCGATTCGGTCGGCACCGCAACGGCGCCCGTCAACAGTTGATCGGGTGCAGGTACACGGGGCTCGCGGTTAAACAGCTTTTTCCTGCGCGGCGCAGGCGTCGGCTCAAATTCCATGGCAGTCGGCTCGTCCACAGGAATGTCGATGGCTGCCTGCGCCTTTTTCGGCTTGGGCATCTCGTCCGAAAGGGCTTCCGGCTCATCGTGCTTTTCCCGGGAACGACGGCGCGGCGGCTCCGGCCAATCCGCTTCGGGATCATACTCGGCACGGGGACGGTTGCGAAGCGAGTCCACGATATCCACAATCGTGCGGTTGACGGCCGTCAAAACCATCAAAAGCATACCGACAACAACGATCACAATCGAACCGATCCTGCTGAATATCTGCACAAATGCAAAGGCCAGAATGCCACTAATGACACCACCGCTTTCCATCTGGCCACCGGAGTTCCAGAACTGGGAAAACATACCCCAACTCCAACTTGCTTCGCCCCGGAAGAAAATCAGATGAAGAAAGCAGCCCACCACCAGGGGCAGCAACAGCGTGCACCACAGGCGCAAACGCACCGGACGCCCCCGATGGAAACCCAGCACATAGGCCGCCAGCAGCAAAACCGGCGTGGCGAACCAGAAGCCGTAACCAAACAAGCCCTTGAGCAAGCCCACAAAAAAGTCGATAAAGAGTGCGTGGACATTGAAATAGCCAAAGGCGGCAAAAAATGCCAGCAGAAGGCAGACCACCGCCCCCAGCTCTCGGCGGAACGGACGCGGATTGGCTTTCTGCGCCGTCGTTCGACCGGAGGTATTTCTGCCGGAAGATGCCGACGCAGAAGAACGCCCGGAGGATGCCGCAGCGGTTCGCTTACCGTCCCGGGCGGATGATGTACTTTTCTTGCTGGTTGTTTTCTTTCACATATCTACCATGAGACCACCCTTTCAAAAAACACGCCGAATCGGCGAAAAACAGTTTTACAAATTGACTATATCATACTGCAAAATGGCTTCGATTTCAAGGGAAAAGAGGACATCCGCATTGGCAGATGTCCTCTTGGGTCGGTATGGATCAAAACAATATAAAATCAGATGAAAAAGCTTGTGATCACAGCGGCCAGACCAACGATCCAGCAGTAATAGGCAAAGTTGCCGAATTTGCCCTTGCTGGCCAACAGATTGACCAGTTTAATGGAGAAATAACCCACCACACCAGCCACCACCATGCCAACCAGATAGATGGGCAGTAGTTTGGAATCGATGCTCGACCCGGCCACATCGATGACCTTGAGCAAGGTAGCCCCCAACACCGCAGGCAGGCTGAGCAAAAAGGAAAACCGCACCGCAAATTTGCGTTCAAGACCACGGGCCATACCGGCGGCAATGGTACAGCCGGAACGGGACAGGCCGGGAATGACAGCGATTGCCTGCGCAACACCGGTCAACAGCGCATCTGCCACGGTGGCGGTACGGGCATCCTTACGTCCCCGGGCCATGCGGTCAGACCAAAACAGAAGCACGCCGGTCAGCAACAGCGCAATACCCACAAACAAATTGCTGCCGCCCAGCGCTTCCACCTTATCCTCGATGGGCAAGACCAAAAACAGGGGCAGCGTGCCCAGAATGACCATCATGACCAGCCGACGAGCCGGCGGCACCGGGCCGCTTTGCTTTTTGCGGCTGAACAGAGCACCGACACCCCGGAAAAACTCCAGAATCATATCAACGATATCACGCCAGTAATATACACATACTGCGATCAGAGTCGCAAAATGCAACAGCACATTGAACAGGTTGTCCGGCTCTTCCATGCCGAATACGTTTTGGAGAATGGACAAATGGCCCGAACTGGAAATGGGCAAGAACTCGGCCACGCCCTGTACAAAACCCAAAATTATGGCCATCCAATAGGTCATAAAAACACCTCTTCATCTTAACATCGTGATGTATGTATCATATTACCATGCCCGGCAAGATATTTCCATAAAAATTTATTGCGCTAAAATAACGCACCCCTTTCCGCTCCGGTCAGGGGACGGAAAGGGGGTGCGTTGCCGATTTAGTTTTCTTTTGCTGTACGCTGCCGGTCGATCATGCCGTGCAGACACTCCAGCGCATCGGAAAGGCCGCCGATCCGGTCGATCAGACCGATCCGCACCGCCTGCTCACCATAGATAACGCTGCCCACATCAGCAGCCAACTCTTCTGTTTGCAGCATCATATTTGTAAAGGCTTCTCGCTTCACACCGCTGTTGTGGGTGACAAACTGAATGATGCGCTCTTGGATGCGCTGAAAGTAGTTAAAGGTCTGTGCCACGCCAATGATCAATCCACTCATACGCACCGGGTGAATGGTCATGGCAGCCGACGGGGCGATAAAGGACATTTTTGCTGACACAGCCAACGGCACGCCAATAGAGTGCCCCCCGCCAAGCACCAGCGAAACCGTGGGTTTAGACATACTGGCGATCAGTTCCGCAATGCCCAGTCCTGCTTCAATATCGCCGCCCATGGTGTTGAGCAGGATGAGCAGCCCGTCAATATCCTCGCTCTCCTCAATGGCGGCAAGCAAGGGCATCACGTGCTCATATTTGGTGCTTTTGGTATCGGGCGGCAGAATTTGATGCCCTTCCACCTGTCCCACAATGGTCAGGGTATGAATGGTGCCCCGCCGGGTGGTTATGGTCGAGGATCCCATATCCACCAACTGCTGCTGCCGTTGGTCCATGCTGGTCTTTTTTTCGTTTGCTTCCTCGGTGCAATGTTCGCCGGTTGGAACGGTCTGCTCGGTTTGCTTCAACACTCTACCCTCCACATCGATTTGGAGATAGTATTTCCACTCCCGGGCAACTGATGCGCGGCAGGTTAAATTTTTGTCAGCAGAGTATCGTAAATTGCCTTGGTCTGCGCTTCATCGCTGCCGCTGAGCACAAGAATATTTCCGTCGCTTTCCAGCACGATGCAGCTGGCGCAGCCGGTGTAAGTGTATCGGGTATAGGGACCGAACTCCTCGTTTTCGAATTTACCCAAAGACAGTCTTGGCGAGCCAAAGCCAAAGCTGCGCACACCGGCCGGACACTCCTGCCGATATTCCATGTGATCGATGGCGGCATAGTCCAGCGTCAGATCGCCCCAGTAGCTGGCCTCGATTTGCAGAGATTCTTCGGTGTACTCATACCGAATGCTTCCAGTGAACAGCAAAACGGCTGCTCCTGCCAAAATACACACTGCCACAACACCGGCCACCCACAAAATAATAGTTTCACTCCGGCTTGCGGGCAACGAGGTATACTCCACGCCCTGTGCCGTGTGCTTTTGATAAATCCGATAGGAGTACAGCATGGGAATCACACACAGCGCCAAAACGATGACCACCATGGCCACACTCGCGGCCGCCAAAGGCAGAAACGCGGAAAAGAGTATCAACACGCCGCCGGCTACCCACAGCTTTCCGGCCATACGGTGGGTCAAATTCCAGTTCTCCTCGTTTTGCAGCGTCCAACGGATCTTGATGCCAAGGGTACGGTTTTGCTTGACCTTGGGGAGATAGTTGCCCAGTGCCACAAACGAAAGACCCAGCAGCGCCGGAATCAGCAATTCAAGCCCCAGCTCCTTACCCAGCGCCACGCTGTACATAATGGCGTTGACAAACAGCGACAGGCAGGGGATGATCCAAAACAGCATCCCGATCGCCTTTTGTGTTTGTCCTTTGTTTCGTGCGTCAGCGGCTGTGATCAGCAGACACAGCCAATGCAGCACCAAAAGGATACACGGAATGCCAAAAACCGCAAACCCTTTGCCGCTAAAGCCGTCTGCGATCCCATCCGCACCCCAGTGCGTAGCAATGGAATCCGGCAGCGTGTTCCAAAGAATAGCACCCACAAGGATGGGCAGTAAAATGACGATGGAAGAGATAATCGCATTGCGCTTATGGCGCTGATCCAGTTTAATCATGGTGATCCGCTCCTTTCAAATCGGTGATCCAAAGCATAATTTCCTCTAAAACCGAGGCGTTCAATTCGTAAAAGATGAATTTGCCCTCCCGGGTGTCACGAATCAAATCCGCTTCCTTCAAAACAGACAGATGCCGCGAGATGGATGCCGCCGTCACAGAAAAATGATCGGTGATCTCCCCTGCTGACATCCTTCCCCCTTTCAGCAGGTTGAGAATCTCTCTTCGTATGGGGTCAGACAAGGCCCGAAGGGTATGCTGCAGCGCCATACTCCATCCTCCTTTAACATTTAACTTAATTGTTAATCGTATTCTACTCTTCCTCTTCCCGTTTGTCAACTACATTTTTTCTCGCCGCATACAAACAGAAACAGACCGGGCACGGTCTACACCGTACCCGGTCTGTTTCTGTGATTCTTTTTATGCCTCGTAAACGGCGCGCATACCCTTATAGGTCATATAGCAGTCCAGCTTGGAGGTCGTTTCAAAGGGGGCGTGCATGCTCAACACGGGCACACCGGCGTCCAGCGTGTCAATGTCACGCTCGGCCATATAAACGGCCACAGTGCCACCGCCGCCCTGATCGGTTTTGCCCAGCTCGGCCATCTGCCACGCCACACCATAGGCGTCCAGAATACGGCGCGTGTAGGCAACTACCTCCGCCGAAGCGTCGGATGCGCCCGACTTGCCACGGGAACCGGTGTACTTGCACAGACCCATACCGTAGCCCAGACGTGCGCTGTTGCGCTTTTCATAGACCTCGGCAAAGTTGGGGTCATAAGCCGCCGTCACATCGGCAGACAGGCAGAAGGACTTTTCGTAGCAAGCCTTCAGGGGGACATTCTGAATATCGCACAGATCACTCATAAAGGTGTCAAAGGCGGCCGATTTCATGCCGGACACGCCTTCCGAGCCAATTTCCTCCTTGTCTGCCAGCATACAGATGGCGGTACGGCGCGGAACATTCAGCTGCAGCAGGGCGGCCAGGCAGGCGTAGGAACACACACGGTCGTCCTGACCGTAAGCACCGATCATGGAACGGTCCAGACCCACGTCGCTGGCCCGGAAGGCAGGCACAGCAGACAGCTCGGCCGAGATGAAATCTTCTTCTACAATGCCGTATTTGATATTCAGCAGATCCAAAATCGCCAGCTTGACCCGATCGGCACCCTCGTCATCCTTGAAGGGACGGCTGCCCACCAGAATGTTCAGACTTTCCGCAGGAATGGCCTCACCCAACGACTTTTTGGACTGGTCTGCCGCCAGATGGGGCAGCAGATCATCCACCGTGAATACCGGATCACCGGCACCGGAACCAATGGCCACCTTGAGCACACGACCATCCTTCATGGCAATCACACCGTGCAGTTCCAGCGGAATGGTGACCCACTGGTACTTGCGGATGCCCCCGTAGTAATGTGTCTTGAGAAAGGCCATTTCATCCGACTCATACAGCGGATTCTGCTTCAAGTCCAGACGGGGCGAGTCGATGTGCGCTGCGCCGATGTTGACGCCGTTTTCCAGGCTCTCGCTGCCGATGACGGCCAACATGACCGACTTGCCGCGGTTGACACGATAGACCTTGTCACCGGCCTTGAGCTGCATCCCACGCTGCAACTCCACAAAACCGTTGGCCTTGGCCAGACGGACGGTATAATCCACACATTCACGCTCGGTCATACCCTCGTCCAAAAACTTCTTGTAGTCTTCACAATAGGCGTTCAGAGCTGCTTCTTCACCCTCGGCCAGACGATCCCAGCCGTTTTTCTGGTTGTAGCACAGCGCTTCCCGGCGCAGCTGGCCGGGGGTCTTTTCCTTCTCGCTCATATTGCATCCTCCTGTTGCGGATTTTGTTTTATGATTTGTTCAAACAACGCACGGGCCGTTTCCCGAAATTGCTCGGCATGGGAACCGTTGTTGCTTAATACATAGTCACAGTTTGCCCGGAACCAGTCCTCTTTTTTCTGGGCTTTGATGCGAAGTCGGGCGTATTCTTCCGAAATGCCCTCCCGTGCCATGATACGCTTGACACGCACCTCATCGGAAGCCGTGACTGCCACGGTACAATGGCAGATATCAGCTATGCCGCTTTCAAACAGCGCAATGGCGTCAATGGCAACCGCAGGCACACCCTCCTGTTTGGCTTGTGCAAGCAGCTGTTCGACCGCCTGCCCCACATACTTGTGGGTAATTTCATTCAAATCGGCCAGCGCATGGCTGTCATCAAATACAATGGCGCCCAGCGCCTTGCGGTCCAGGTTTCCGTCCGGCAAAAACACCTTGTCACCATAGCGTTTGCGCAACTGTTGGCGCATCGGCTGGCTGTGGCGCAGCAGATCGTGATACACCGCGTCGCAATCCACCACGCGGCCGCCCATCTCCTCCAGCACGTGCAGCGCCGTGGTTTTGCCTGCCCCGGTCGGGCCGGTAATTCCGATCACTTTCATTTCATCCAGATCGATGATATGAAAACCGGCCGCCTTATTTAGACGGTTGGCTACCGCCAGACCCACGCCGGACTCCTCCGGGCATTGCGCCCAGATTTGGGTCACATCGGTCCCGTCAAAGTAGCGCAGCGCGTCAAAAACGTTGCGCGCCTGTTCAGCAGGATCGTCCGCTTTACCCAGCCGTGTCACGACCTGCGCCGCAAACAAATGCGTAAACTCATCAAAACAAATCACACCGCTGCCCTGCTGTACATGGCTTGCAATATAGTGCGCCGTGGCTTCCGGGCGACCTTTAACCACAGTCACCGGAGCTTGGGGCGCATAATGGCGGTATTTCATGCCAGGGGCACGGGGCTGCTCCCCTTCTCCCATGGCACGGCGCACGGCGGCATCCACCGCCACCTCGCCCAGCACCGACTGCAACTGCTCTAGGGTGATTCCGCCGGGGCGCAGCAGTCGGGGCGGATGACAGGTCAGATCAATGATCGACGATTCCACACCCACCGTACAGGCACCACCATCCACGATGGCGTCAATTTTCCCGTCCATGTCCGCACGCATGTGCGCTGCCGTGGTGGGACTGGGACGACCCGAGGTATTACCCGACGGGGCGGCCACCGGCAGATCGGCCGCCTGGATAATGGCCCGGCACACCGCATGGTCGGGACAGCGCATCCCCACGGTATCTAACCCGGCCGTGACCACATCGGGCACTTGAGAATTCCGCTTGAGGATCATGGTCAACGGCCCCGGCCAAAAACGGCTTGCCAGTGCATACGCTGTGTCGGGAATGTCCACACAGTACCGCTCCAGCCAATCGGCGCAAGGGATGTGCAGAATCAGCGGATTGTCCTGCGGTCGGCCCTTTGCCTGGAAAATGCGCGCCACCGCATGGGGATTCAATCCGTTGGCTCCCAGTCCGTAAACCGTTTCGGTGGGTATACCGACCAAGCCCCCCTCCCTCAGGATGGCGGCGGCACGGTCAATATCCAGTTGGGTCAACTGCTGTGTTTTCATGATTCGTTCGCCTTCAAGCGTTCTGCCTGGTCTGCCGTGACCAGTGCGTCAATCAATTCGTCCAGATCGCCGTCCATGACGGCATCGATTTTATACAAGGTCAATCCGATGCGGTGATCGGTGATCCGCCCCTGGGGGAAATTGTACGTGCGGATGCGCTCGTTGCGCATACCCGAGCCAACCTGACTGCGGCGCTGGCTGGTGATGGCGTCCTCCTGCTCACGCACCTTTTCTTCATACAGGCGAGAGCGCAGCAGAGCCATGGCCTTGTCCCGATTCTGAAACTGGCTTCGCTCCTGCTGACATTCCACCACCGTACCGGTGGGCTTGTGGATCAAACGCACGGCCGAGGAGGTCTTATTGACGTGCTGGCCGCCTGCGCCCGAAGCGCGAAACACCTGCATCTCAATGTCGGCAGGATTCAACTCAAAGTCCACCTCGTCCACTTCCGGCAGCACGGCCACGGTAGCGGTAGAGGTGTGGATGCGCCCACCCGACTCGGTTTCCGGCACGCGCTGCACCCGGTGCACACCCGATTCAAACTTCAAACGGGAATATGCCCCAGCCCCTTCAATGATCATCGAAAGGTCTTTCACGCCGCCCAGCTCGGTTTCATTCAGACTGACCACCTCGGCGCGCCAGCCCTTGGCGTCGGCATACATACTGTACATGCGATGCAGAGAATGGGCAAACAGCGCCGACTCCTCACCGCCCACGCCGGCACGGATCTCAACAATGACGTTCTTGGAGTCGTTGGGGTCGGAGGGCAGCAGCAGGATCTTCAGCTTTTCCTCCAGCGTCTCAATATCGGCCTTGGCCTGTGCGTACTCCTCTCGGGCCATCTCGCCCAATTCGGGGTCACCGGTCAACGATTCGGCCTCGGCCAGATCTTCCCGGCGCCGCTTCCAGGCGCGATAGGTCTGCATCAGCGGCGCAAGCTCTTTCTCTTCCCGGTTCAGCCGTGCCACCAGGGCAGGGTCTGCGTAAGTTTCGGGCGCATTCAGCCGGGCCTGCAGATCCTCATATTTGTATTCTACATCTTTCAGCTTATCCAGCATGGCTACCTCGTATTAACGGTCAAAAATAAAGGATTTTACCAATCCGATGGGTTCACGGATATACATTTTCAGTCGGGATGGTGCATGGCTGGAGGGCGCGGCGAGGGTGGACAAATGGGCATCGTCCCCCACCACACGATTCCAAAGCATACGCACCCGGGTCAGATGAAATCCATTGGAAACCACCATCACGTCCTGGGTCACATCGTACCCCTGCGCCGTGAGCAGTTCCGCCGAGTAAGTCAGGTTCTGCATGGTGTTGAAGGACTGATCCTCCAACAAAATGCGCTCGGCGGCAATGCCGTGATCGACCAGATAATCGTACATGGCCTGCGCCTCTGAAACCGGTTCGTCGGCTCCCTGTCCGCCCGAAACCACAACCGTCATATCCGGGTGGTCCTGCAAGTAATCCAGTGCCTTGTTCAGCCTGTCCTGCAACAAAATGGACGGCCCCCACGGCTTAACCGAGCAGCCAAGCACGATCATCACCTGCGGATCGCCCTGGATTCGGTCACGATCCCCATACAGCGATGCGCCCAGCAGCGCCGAAAAAGCGAATATACCCACCAGGCACAAGGCCACCAGCACCTTGAGCCATGGGCGGCGTTTTCTTCCCGTATAGCTTCTCATCCTCGCGCCTCTTCCAATTCTGCCGCCAGTTTTTCCCACACCGCATACAGGTGGGCGATTTCCTCCTCCAGCGCATCGCGCTGCTGGCACAGCTCCTGCAGCTTGAGATAATCGGCGGCATTTTCCTCGATCTCCTGGCTCAGTTCATCCATGCGGATCTCGGCCTTTTCCACCTCGCGTTCCGCGGCGTTGACCTGCTTTTCCAGCATCTTGGTGCCGCCGGAGCGCTTGGGTTTTTCCTTCTTTTCTTCCTTGATCTCCGGCTGCTTGGCCTGCTGCGGCAGGGCAGAAAGGCGCTCCTGCCGTGCCTTGAAGGATTCGTAATCCCCCTTAAAGTCGGTGATCTGCTGGTTTTCCAACATCCAAACACGATTAGCAAACCGATCGATAAAGTAACGGTCATGGGAAACAAAGAGCAGCACGCCCTCGTAGCCCTCCACAGCCGATTCAATCCACTCACGAGAGGCAATATCCAGATGGTTGGTCGGCTCGTCCAGTACCAGCAGATTGATCTTTTGATCCATCAGAATGCAAAGGCGCAGTCGGCTGCGCTCGCCACCCGACAGCGCCGACACCGGCTTAAACACATCTTCGCCACGAAACTGGAAGGCAGCCAATCGGTCACGGGCCACCTGGGCGGTACAGTTGGTTTCATACAGCATAGTATCCACCAAATTGCGCTCGGGATGCTCAAAGTGAACGATCTGAGGCAGGTAGCCCACCTTGACCGTAGGGCCAAACCGAACCTTGCCGGCATCGGCACGCTCCTCCCCCAGCAAAATCTTCAAAAAAGTGGATTTACCCGTACCGTTGTCACCCAACAGAGCGATGCGCTCCCCGCCGATCACTTCCAAATTGAGATCGGAGAACAGCGTGCGTCCATCAAAGCCCTTGGTCAAATCCTTCACGGTAAATACTTCGTCACCATGAAACTCCTTTTCGCCAAATCCCACCGTCATGGCCTTGGCCTTGGTGGGCTTGTCGGTGGTGCGCATACGCTCGATGCGCTTTTCCATGGATTTCGCCCGGCGGAAGGTCTTGTCCATACCAGAGTAAGCCCAAATACGCAGTTGCTCAACGGATTTTTCCAGTTGGGCGATCTTGGCCTGCTCCTTTTCATACTGTTTCAGTCGCTCTTCGTAACGGCGCTGCTTTTCCAACACAAAAAAGCTGTAATTTCCGGCATAAAGCTCCGCCTTGCCGTTTTCCAACTCGATGATGCGGTCCACGACGCGATCCAAAAACCAGCGGTCATGGGAAATGGCCAGCACAGTACCACGAAACTTGTCCAGATACTCCTCCAACCACTCGGTGGCGTGCAGATCCAGATGGTTGGTCGGCTCGTCCAGCAGCAGGATATCGGTATCCTCTAAAGTCAGACGTGCCAGATTGACCCGGGTGCGTTCACCACCCGACAGGTCATCGAAATACTGCTCGCGCATCTCTTTGGAGATGCCCAAGCCGTTGCACACCTTGTTCAGCGCCGTGGCCGTATCGTATCCGCCACCGGCCTCAAAGGCCACGGTCAGCGTATCGTAGCGCTGCATGATGGCAGTGTCAGTCTGACCGGCCTCCATCCGGCCGGTCAGCTCGATCAGTTCCTGCTCCATGGCGCTCAAACGCTCAAAGGCGGTCTGCAGCACCATTTCCACCGTATAACCGGCCGGATAGACCGGGATTTGAGAAATCAAACCAATGCGCCGACCGGGAGCAAGAACGACTTCGCCCTCATCCCAGTCCAGCTCCCCGGTCAGAATCTTAAACAGCGTCGTTTTCCCAGCACCGTTTTTCCCGAGCAGACCCACACGCTCACCGGTATCGATCTGAAAGGAAAGACCGTCCAATATTTTACTGCCGACCTCGAACTCTTTGCTCAAGCCGGAAACAGAAATCTCGATCATTGTTTTGTCTCCTGTTTGCTTGTGCCGCACCACAAAAACGCCTGCACACAACACCTTCGACCGACAAGCATTTTCACCTGTCACATATTGCGATACAGATCATTCAGTTAAATCTTTGGTGATCTCAAGCAAATATTCCACAATTTCTTCAAAGGCCATGCCACGAGAAGCCTTGACCAGCAGCGTGCAGTCCGGTTTTACGATCTGCTCCAGCACAGTTAGCGCTTCCTTTTTGTTGGGACGCCAATAAACCTCGCGCATCCCCTGCGCTTCTGCGGCGTCAGCGATGTCCTTTGCCAGCTCACCGGCACAAACCAGCGCATCGATCCCGCTTTTGGCCACCACTTCACCGATGCCCGCATGAAGCATCGAGGCAAGCGGGCCCAGCTCCAGCATATCGCCTAACACGGCGATCTTGGTCTTTCCCTTGCTGGCAGACAACACTTCCACCGCCGCACGCATGGACTGGGGATTGGCGTTGTAGGTGTCGTTCAAGATGGTAATGTCGTCCTCACGGCGCAGGATGTTCATCCGCATTTTGGTCGGTGCAAAATGAAGGATACCGCGCACGATCTCCTCCCGATCCAGACCAAAATGCTCACCGATGGCACCGGCCATCATGGCCGGATAAACCATGTGGTCACCCAGCGCCGGGATCTCCACGTCGCAATGGTTTTTCGGCGTATCCATCTTGCAGCGGATATAGCTTTCTCCATCGCTGACGATCTCAGACGCACGGTAATCACACTGCTCGCTGCGGCCGCACCAGACAATGCGTTCGCTGCGCTGCCCACGCAGGGTAACCAGCAGCTCGTCGTCGCCATTCAACACGGCCAGACCGCCCGGCTTCAGATGGTTGAACATCTCGCACTTGGCCTGCAGAGTATTTTCCCGACTACCCAGGTTTTCAATGTGGGCATCCCCGATGTTGGTAATGACCGCCACATCGGGCTCCACAATACCGGACAGATAGTCGATCTGGCCCACATTGTCCATACCCAGCTCCAGCACGCAGATCTCATGGGTCTGGTTCAACCGCAGCAAGGTCAGCGGCAAGCCGATCATATTGTTGAAGTTCCCTTCGGTTTTAAGCACTTTATAACGCTCGCCCAGCACAGCGGCGATCATGTCCTTGGTGGTGGTTTTGCCCACACTGCCGGTCACGGCGATGAAGGGAATATCAAAACGCGACTTGTACCAGCGGGCCAGATCACGCAGAGCACGCTGGGTATTGCCCACTTTGATATAAAACTTGTCGGGCAAATAGCTGGTGCGCTCCCGGGCGGTCAGACAGCCGGCCGCACCGGACTCCAGTGCATCGTTGATGAAGGCGTGCCCGTCAAAGCGGTCGCCCTCCAAAGGCAGAAACAGCGCGCCGGGATGGATGTTGCGGCTGTCGGTATCTACACGCTCGATGGTCATGGAAGGGTCAACGCCTTCCCCCAGCAACTTTCCGTCAACGGCATCCAAGATTTCCTGTATGGTAATGGGCTCCATGGTCAGATTACCTCCCCTGTTTTCTGGCCTGCAGCGAGGCGTCCAGAATCCGCTGGCACAACTGCGGATACTCAATCCCAACCGCAGCCGCCTCCTGGGGCAGCAGACTGGTGGGCGTCATACCCGGAAGGGTATTGATTTCCAAAAACCACACTTGACCCGCTTCGTCCACAATAAAGTCGGCACGAGAGTAAACACTCAGCCCCAGCGTGCGGTAGACCGCCAGCGCCGCGTCACGCAGCTTCTGCTCGGTTTCACCGGGGATTTCGGCCGGACAGACCTCAATGGCCGCACCGGGCTGATACTTGTTGGCGTAATCGTAAAAACCGCTCTTGGTGATGATCTCAATGGAAGGCAGCGCCGTTTCCTCCAGAATGCCCACCTGAATCTCACGGCCGGACACATACTGCTCCAGCACGGTTCGGCCGCCCACAACAAGCCCTTCGGTCAGTGCCTTGCGCAATTGCTCAGCGGTATGCGCGATGGAAACGCCGATGGAAGATCCGCTGGCTACCGGCTTGACCACCAGCTGCAGCTGTGCCTGCTCCACCAGACGGTCGATATCCTCGGCGGTATACTCCACCGTCTGCCACGCAGGCGTGGCCACCACATGGGCCACCAGACGCTTGGTCAAGTCCTTGTCCATAGCAATGGCCGAGCTGAGATAACCGGCGCCGGTATAGGGAATGCCCATCAGATCAAAGGCGGCCTGCACACGGCCGTCCTCGCCACAGGTACCGTGTAGCGCCAAAAAGACCACATCGGCCATACCGCACAGCTGCAGCACGCGAGGACCAAACAGGCTGGCACTCTTGTCCTTGCGACTGGCACGTACCTGCTCCAGATCGGGTGCATCCGAACTGATTTTCTTGGCGTTCTGGGACACAGGGGCGTCAAAGCAATCGGCCAGATCGCCCGTGTAATCCTCCAAACCAAAGAACATATCCACCAGCACAGCTTGATGGCCCAGCCCACGCAGCGCTTCGGTCACCATGGTTCCCGTAGACAGGGAGACATTTCGCTCGGGCGACAGGCCACCGGCCAAAACGACAACTTTCATATTACACCTCATCGATCTCAAAAATGAGAAAATGGCACACTACTCCATTTTATGTTTAACTTATGTATTTTAGCATAGTTTTTCCAAATTCTCAACCCCAAACCGACAACCTGAAGATGCGAAAAAAGACAGCCTTACAAGGCTGTCTTTCTCTCGCCCCAAATACTGCCCAACAGGAACACCGTAAAAAACAATCCCGAAATTTATGACACCTGTATCTGCCCCAGCACCTGACCGATGGGGCCGTGAATGACCAAATCGGCCTTGCCGTCATAGGGCGTGGGATCCAGATTGATGAGCACCAGCTTATGCCCCCGATAGTAGCGCAGCAGACCCGCCGCCGGGTAGACCACCAAACTGGTGCCGCCCACGATCAGAACATCGGCCTGGTCGATGTGATCCACGCTGTCCTGGATGACCTGCTGATCCAGTCCTTCCTCGTAAAGCACAATATCGGGGCGCACCACACCGCCGCAGTCACAACGGGGCACACCTTCCCCGTAGTGCATCACGTCTTCGGGCCAGGGGCGGCGGCACTTGGCACAATAGGCCCGGTGAATGGTGCCGTGCAGCTCCAGTACATTCTTGCTTCCGGCCTGCTGATGCAGTCCGTCGATGTTCTGGGTGATGACGGCACGCAGCTTGCCGGCGCGCTCCAATTCCGCCAGTTTCAAATGGGCCGCGTTGGGCTTGGCGTCCGGGCATACCAGCTTTTCCCGATGAAACTGATAAAACACATCCGGCTTTTCCTCAAAAAAGCTGTGACTGAGAATGGTTTCGGGGGGATATTCATAGCTTTGACTGTACAATCCATCCACACTGCGAAAATCCTTGATGCCACTTTCGGTACTGCACCCGGCACCGCCGAAAAACACAATGCGGTCGCTCTGGTCGATCCACCGCTGCAAAGTTTCCATAGCCTGTTTCATTGTGCGCTTCTCCCTTCTGAATATAACAAATCGCCCTCGGCAAGCAGTTGGCACAGACGGGTCGGGGTATTGTCTTGCGGATGTCGGCTCACATGTTCGGCCAGACGGCGCTGGGCAATTCCAATGTCACGGCCAGACAAGCCAAGCTCTTGCAATTCACCGCCCGACAAGGAAAGGCGCTTCACAGCATCTCGTTCAGGATGCAGGATGCTCATTCGTATGGTTCGCTCCACCGGGAGGGCGGAAATGGGAAACCCGGTCAGCGTACAAAAGGCACGCCAGCGCTCGACGGGACTGTTTTCCGATTCCGATACCCGGTTCCAGTCGCAGCGCTTCCACCCGTTCCAAAACCGATCCAGCACACCCAAATCAACCAGCTCTCCAATGCGCTGCGGATGAGGGGAACACAGGATTTTTTCCACCTCGGTTTTGATGCGCTCGGCGGAAACCTTTTCAACCAGATGGGCACAGCGTTTCATGGCCTGTGCGGTATCGCGCTCGATGGCAAACCCCAACTGCGCCGCAAAGCGTACCCCGCGTAAAATCCGCAGCGCATCCTCGGAAAAGCGCGTGATCGGATCGCCCACGGCCCGAATCGTTTTGTGGTGCAGATCGTCTTTCCCGCCAAAGGGGTCGATAATCTCCAGCGCCTGCCCCAGTGCCATGGCGTTGATGGTAAAGTCCCGTCGGGCCAAGTCGCCGGTCAGATCGGTATCAAAGCTGACGCTGTCCGGGTGGCGTGCATCGCCATAGCCGCCCTCCAGACGAAAGGTGGTTACCTCGATGGAGGTTTCCTCTATTACTACCGTAACGGTGCCGTGTCGGATTCCGGTGGGAATGGTGTGGGCAAACAGCGTCTGCACCTGTTCCGGCCGTGCCGAAGTGGTCACATCCCAGTCTCCCGGCTCACGCCCCAGAAGCAGATCTCGCACGCAGCCGCCCACCGGATGGGCGGCGTAGCCGGCTCTCCGCAGTACATCGCAACACCGCTGCACCGCCACCGGAAGCGAAATCTTTTCCATTTACCCACCCCCTTTTTGGCATTTTTCTCTTGCAGTATGCTTAAAATAGTTTATAATATATAGGCTACAAACGATAATCGATGCGGATCAATTCCGATTTTTAGTATAACCTGTTTTGAGGGGTGTGTAAAGCCTGATGGCCATCCGTAACATCCATGATTATATCGTATCCGGACGCCGTGCCCATCTGGTTGGTATCGGCGGTGTTTCCATGTCCCCCTTGGCCGAAGTGCTGCACGGCATGGGCATGACCGTAACCGGTTCTGACATGAGCGAAAGCCCCACGGTGCAGCGCTTGCGCACAATGGGTATTCCGGTCACCATCGGCCATTGGGCCGACAGCGTGCGTGGTGCCGATCTGGTGATCCGCACCGCCGCCGTCCACGATGACAACCCCGAAATCGCTTCGGCGCATGAGCTTGGCATCCCGGTCTTTGAACGGGCGCAGGCCTGGGGCGCCATTATGCGCAGCTATCAGAACGCCCTTTGCATTTCGGGCACGCACGGAAAGACCACCACCACCAGCATGTGTACCCACATCATTATGGCCGCCGAAATGGATCCCACCGTCATGATCGGCGGCACGCTTCCCATGCTGGGCGCCGGACACCGAGTGGGTCAGGGCGACACTATCATTCTGGAAAGCTGCGAATATTGCAACTCCTTTTTGTCCTTCTTCCCCACCGTAGCCGTGATTTTGAATATTGAGGCCGACCATCTGGATTTTTTCCATGACCTGGAGGATGTGGAGCACTCCTTCCGCCATTTTGCCAATCTGGTGCCGGACAACGGCATGATCGTAGCCAACGCCGAGGATGAAAACACCATGCACACGCTGCAGGGCACGCAGCGCCCCCTGCTGACCTTTGGCCTGGAGCAAGGCGACGTTCACACCGCCAATCTGACCTGGAACAAGGGGCTTCCCACCTTTGATGTGCTCTGCCGCGGCAAGCACTACGCCCACGTCACCTTGTCTGTACCCGGTCTGCACAATCTGAAAAACGCATTGGCTGCCATTGCAGCGGCCTACGCGCTGAACGTACCGGCCCATGCGGTGGAGCAGGGTCTGAGCACTTTCCGGGGTGCAGGCCGCCGGTTTGAGCACAAGGGCACCTGCAACGGCGCCGATGTTTATGACGATTACGCCCACCACCCCGGCGAGCTGAAAGCACTTCTGGATATGACCAAAACGCTGGATTACAAGCGTGTTATCTGCGCCTTCCAACCCCATACCTATACCCGAACCAAGGCTCTGTTTGATGACTTTGTGCAGGTTTTGAAGCAGACCGACGTCGCCCTGCTGGCTGAAATCTACGCCGCCCGGGAGCAAAACACCCTTGGCATCTCCTCCCAGGATCTGTCCAAGCGTATTCCGGACAGCCAGTATTTTGCCACACTGCCCGAGCTGACCGAGCATCTGCGCCAGATGGCCCAGCCCGGCGATTTGATCCTGACAGTGGGGGCCGGCGATATTTATAAAGCCGGCGAAGCACTGGTCAACCCGTAATCAACCTCATAAACTCAAAAAAAGGCTTGTACCGATTTCCCGGTACAAGCCTTTTTTTAGAGTTTTTTACAGTATCGCAGATCCACGCAGATGGTGTTATGCGGAAACGGAATATCCGCATGCGTCCCGTCCCAGACAAAGCCGTAACGCGCATAAAAGCGCCGTGCTTTTTGGTTTTCACGCAGGACAAAGACAAAGGCGTTTTCATGCCCCGCTTGCTTAAGTCGGCAACAAGCCTCTTCCAGCAGCACACCCCCATAGTGTTTCCCACGCTCCGCCGGGTGCGTATAGAAGGACGTGATCTCCCCCCAGCCCGCATAGTGTGCATTGTCAAATTTGCAGGCATCGCCCGGATTGTAGTTTTCTGTACGGGCCGGGCCAAAATTAATGCAGGAAACCGGCGCATCGTCTCTGTAAAGTAAAAGCCCTGTACACAATTTGTTTTCCCAATTCTTGCGAAAGGTTTCCACCCAACGATCATCGGTAATTTCCCGGGCCATGAAATCAGCCGGAATGGCATCGGCATAGGTATCCCGCCAGCCCAGGGCATGAATTAGGCTCATGGCCCGAAAGTGCTCCTCGTTGCAGGCTTGGACGATACGAAGCCCGTCGGTCATACCGTCACCGTTTCCTGCTCTGCCTGGGCCTGTTTTACCAGCGCCTTGGCATTGGCCAGCATCAGCTTGATGCGGTTTTCCTGGTTGATCTTTGTGGCACCGGGATCGTAGTCAATGGCCACGATGTTGGAGTGGGGGTAATCGTCCTTCAGACGGCGGATCATACCCTTGCCCACAATGTGGTTAGGCAGACAGCCAAAGGGCTGGGTGCAGACAATGTTGGGCACGCCGGTATGGATCAGCTCCAGCATTTCGGCAGTCAAAAGCCAGCCCTCACCCATCTTGTTGCCCTCGCCCAGATAGCCTTGAATCAACTGGCGCAGGTTTTCAAAGGTGCCTGGCGTATGGAATCCACCGGCTTTCATGGCCTGGATCATGGCGCGCTGGCACTTCTCGATGTAGTTTTTGAAGATTTGACAAACCTTCTTTTTTGCCCACAAACCGCCGTAGATGTTCACGTCCACTTCACGGTTGTAGATTTTGAAAATAATGAAGTCGGTCAGACCGGGCACCACAGGTTCCACGCCTTCAGACAGCAAAAACTCCTCCAGACTGTTGTTGCCCAGCGAGGAATATTTGACATAGATCTCGCCCACAACGCCCACAAGCACCTTCTGCTCTCCGGCCACCGGGATGGCCTTGAACCGGGCAACAATATGGTCAAAATTCTTCACCATACTCTTGAAGGACATACCACGGCCACGGCCCATTTCATCCAGCAGATATTGCTTGATGGACTCAATGGTTTCCTCGGTCTGGCCGGCCGTCACCTCGTAAGGGCGCACCTGATTGGCACACTGTACGATGATATCACCATACATCATGGCAAAAACCGCCTTGCGCAGCACACCCAAGCCCATTTTGAAGCCGGGATTTTTCTCCAGGCCGGACAGATTGAGCGAAATAACAGGAATATTGGCCCTATCCGCCTTTTCCAGCGCCATGCGCAGCAGGTGGATGTAATTGGTCGCACGGCAGCCGCCGCCGGTCTGGGTGATCATTAGGGCAATCTTATGCGGATCGTATTTGCCGCTCTTCACGGCATCGATCAGCTGGCCAATGACCAGCAAAGCAGGGTAACAGGTATCGTTATGGACGTACTTCAATCCCTCGTCCACGATGCCGCGGTGGTTGGTGGTCAGCATCTCCACCTTGTAACCCTCGGTTTCAAAGATTCGGCCGATCAGGTCGAAATGCACGGGCAGCATGGTGGGATAGATGATGGTATATTCCTTCTTCATCTCTTCCGTAAAGAGAAGCCGTCCGGTTTTATCGTAAATCAATTCTGCCATCGTTCGACTCCTCCTTTACTGTATTCTGGCATCCATGGCCGCCATGAGAGAGCGAATACGAATACGGGCGGCACCCAGATTGTTGATGTCGTCAATTTTCAACTGGGTGTACAGCTTGCCGCCATCCTCCAGAATGGAACGCATTTCATCGGTGGTAACGGCATCGGTACCACAGCCGAAGGAAACCAGCTGGATGACCTGCATATCGTCCTGGGTGCAGACATAGCGCGCCGCATTGTACATACGACTCTGGAAGGTCCACTGGTTGAGCACCTTACGGCTTTCATACCCCAAACGATCGCTCAGCGCATCCTCGGTAATCAGAACAAACCCGAAGGAGGTGATCATGTCATTGAGTCCGTGGTTGATCTCGGGGTCAATGTGGTAGGGCCGGCCGCAGACAACCGCAATGCTGCGCCCCTCCTGCCGAGCCTGTTCGATGTATTTCGCGCCGGTGGCACGCAGATCGCTCAAATAGGCCGCATAGGCTTCATAAGCCGCATCGACTGCCACCCGTGTCTCCTTTTTGGGCACATCGAATTGCTGCAGCATATAGTCAGATATCTTCTTTTTGAAGTCCCTGCGCCGCCACAGACCCACATAGGGATCCAGGAAACGGGTTTGCTTGAGCACGGGCATATTGGCCGCCAGCAGCTCGGGGTAATAGGCCACCACAGGGCAGTTGTAGTGGTTATCACCGATGCCCTCGTCGCTGTTATAGGTCATGCAGGGATACCAGATGGCATCCACTCCGTCCTCCACCAGCGCTTCCAAATGGCCGTGCAGCAGCTTGGCCGGATAACACACGGTATCCGACGGAATGGTGCGCTGTCCCTTGAGATACAGCTTACGGGAAGATTCCGGCGACAGCACCACTTCAAAGTTGAGTCGGGTGAAAAAGGCGTACCAGAAAGGCAGGTTTTCGTACATATTCAGACCAAAGGGAATGCCCATGCGGCCACGCAGACCGTTGCCTTCCCCCTTGCCCTGCATGGCACGCAACTTGTTGTACTTGTAGGTCATCAGATCGGGCAGCTGTACCTTCTCCTTGCCCAGCGGACGGGAACAGCGGTTGCCCGAAACAAAACGGCGACCACCGTCAAAGGTATTGACGGTCAGCGAACAGTGGTTGGTACACAGATTGCAGTTGGTCGGTTTTGCGGTATGGGAAAAGTTCGCCAGATCGGCACAGCTCAGCAAGGCACTGCGCTCCAGCGCAGCGTCCCGGGCGGCCAGTGCCGCGCCAAAGGCGCCCATCAAACCGGAAATGGTGGGCCGGGTCACATTGCGCCCCAGCTCCTGCTCAAAGGCACGCAGTACGGCATCGTTGAGGAAGGTACCACCCTGCACCACGATGTGCTTGCCCAAATCGTCGGCACTGGCGGCGCGAATAACCTTATACACGGCATTCTTGACCACCGAAATGGACAGGCCGGCCGAAATGTCCTCTACGCTGGCGCCATCCTTTTGCGCCTGCTTCACGCTGGAGTTCATAAACACCGTGCAGCGCGAACCCAGATTGACCGGATAGGATGCAAACAGGCCCATCCGGGCGAAATCAGCGATCTCATGCCCCAGCGCACGGGCAAAGGTTTCGATAAAGGAACCACAACCCGAAGAGCACGCCTCGTTGAGCATGATGGAATCCACCGCGCCGTTGCGGATCTTGAAGCACTTCATGTCCTGGCCGCCAATGTCGATGATAAAGTCCACATCGGGATTAAAGTGGGCCGCCGCTTTATAATGGGCCACGGTTTCCACCAACCCCAGGTCACAGCAAAAGGCGTTTTTGATCAGATCCTCGCCATAGCCGGTCACTGCCGCGCCGCGAATCTGAATGCGGTCGCCGCACAGCTTATAAATTTCACGCAGCTGCTCCAAGACAATAGAAACCGGGTTTCCCTGGTTGGAATGATAGTATGTGTAAAGCAATCCGCCTTGCGGGTCAATCAGAGCAATTTTTGTAGTGGTAGAACCGGCATCGATGCCCAGATACGCCGGGCCTTGGTAGGTCGCCGCATCCACTTGAGGGGGATGGTTGGCGTTATGGCGCGCCAAAAAGGCATCGTAGTCGCCCTGGTCGGTAAACAGGGGCGGCATAACATCCACCGTGGTGGTAGAATCCACGCTGTTTTCCAGTTTTTCCAGAATGGCGTCAAAGTTCTGCTCGGCATAGTCGGATGCACACAGGGCAGCGCCGATGGCGGCAAAGCAGTCACCATCCTCCGGAAACACCGCATGCTCTTCGTCCAGCTTGAGGGTGTCCACAAAGCGCTCCCGCAGGCCCTGCAAGAAGTGCAGCGGGCCGCCCAAAAAGACGATTTTCCCCTTGAGCTCACGGCCCTGGGTCAGACCGGCCACGGTCTGATCCACCACAGCCTGGAAAATCGAGGCCGCCACGTCCTCTTTCCGACCACCCTGATTCAGAATGGGCTGAATATCAGTCTTGGCAAACACGCCACAGCGGGAGGCAATGGGATATATCTTCTCATGCTTTAGGCTCAGCGCATCCAATTCATCGGCCGTCACATTCATCAGGGTGGCCATCTGATCGATAAACGCACCCGTTCCGCCGGCACAGGAGCCGTTCATACGCTCCTCCAGCGCTCCGCCGAAGAAGATGATCTTGGCGTCTTCTCCGCCCAGCTCAATGACGGCATCGGTATCCGGTATGTACTGGTTGACTGCGGCTGCGGTAGCGTATACCTCCTGCACAAAGTCAAGCCCGGCTGCCTTTGCCATTCCCAAACCGGCCGAACCGGTGACCGCCAGCTTGACCGACTGCCCTGCCAGCTTATTTAAAAGAAAGCGCAGAGTCTCTGCCGCTCGTTCCCGGGTCTTGGAGTAATGCCGCTCATAGGAGCGGAATAACAGCTGCGCGGATTCATCCAGCACAACTACTTTAACTGTAGTGGAACCGACATCGATACCAATGCGAAGGCTCATAGGGTCACCTCATTTTTATGCAAATCATAGCGTATATTTTATTACACTTGAATTTGTTTTACAACCTAAAATTTGTAAATAAAACGAGAACAGACCGGGCAAGCTCTGCGAGTTGAGCTGCCCGGTTTGATCCTTTGTTATCTTTCTCTGCCTGCGCGGCTAAGCCGCATTTCTTACAGTGGTTATCATCCGGATGCGCGATCACGCTGGATGAGCAGCTTAACCGCCTCGATCCCCACCCGGATGGCGGCATCGGTATCATGGCTTTGCTGTTGATCCAAGCCGGCCGCGTTGCGTTCCTGATTCCAGATCACATGGAAGGCCGAGCCGCAGCGCACGCCCAGCGCAGCGGCGCAGGTAAACAGCGCCGCCGACTCCATCTCCGACGCCAGCACGCCCAAGCGCTTCCACGCCTGCCACTTATCCAACAACTCATAGGATACCGGCATCCGCTCCGGGGAATGCTGTCCATAAAAGGAGTCTTTGCATTGGACCACGCCGGTATGCCAGCAGCTTTCCTGTGCCTTGGCCGCATCCACCAAGGCGGTCAGCACCTGATAGTCGGGCACGGCAGGAAACTCCATGGGTGCATACTCCCGACTAGTGCCCTCCATGCGAACGGCACCGGTCGCGATCACAATGTCGTCGCTTTTTACCTCCAGCTTGATACCGCCGCAGGTACCAACACGCACAAAGGTATCGGTGCCGATGTTGTGCAGTTCTTCCATGGCGATAACGGCAGATGGGCCGCCAATGCCGGTGGAACAAACCGAGACCTTCTCCCCCAGCAAAGTACCTGTCCAAATGTTGTACTCCCGATTGGTCACTACGTGGACGGGATCCTCGAAATAGGCCGCGATTTTTTCACTGCGCCCCGGATCGCCCGGCAGCAGACAATATCGGCCCACGTCACCGTGAACACATTGGATATGGAATTGGCGCTCCTGCTGAATCATACGACACACCAGCCTGTCCTTTGTGATTTTAACTTATTATACCTGCTTTGCGCTCTGTGCGCAAGGTGCAGAAAACAGATGCACCTTGCTTTTTCCGGCAAAGTAAGGTAAAATAGCTTCCATTGAATTTCCTCTTCTACGCCATCGGAAAGGATGTGCATTGTTTGAAAATCGTTATTATTGGAAACGGCAAGGTTGGCTTTACTCTGGCCGAGCATCTGTCCAGAGAAGATCACGACGTTACTATCGTAGATACCGATTACGACGCGCTCAAGCGCGCATCGGACACGTTGGATGTCATGTGTGTCAAAGGTAACGGCGCCGCTATTTCCACGTTGGAGGAGGCCGGCGCCGATACGGCCGATGTGGTCATCGCCTCCACCGATCTGGACGAGGTCAATATGGTTACCTGCACCACAGCCAAGCATATGGGCGCCAAGTATGTCATTGCCCGTATCCGCAGCACCGACTATACCATGGCCGGTTCGCTGACCTCGCTGAAAAGCAAGCTGGGTATCGACATGGTCATCAACCCCGAACTGGCTACCGCAACCGAGATCTCCCGTCTGCTTCGCTTCCCCCCTGCGGCCAACATTGAAACCTTTTACCGTGGCCGTGTGGAGCTGATCAGCTTCCGCGTTCAGGAGGACGATTTCCTGGTGGGAAAAACTCTGATGTCCCTGTCGCACAAGCTGAAGGATCTTCCCATCCTGTTCTGTGCTGTGGAGCGTGACGGAAACGTTTGCATCCCGCGGGGCGATTTCCAGATGGATGCCGGCGACCTTGTTTACGTCATCGGCGAACCGCTGGGCATCAACCAGTTTTTCAAAACACTGGGCCGCTACACTCAAAAGATCCGAAACACCTTCATCGTCGGCGGCGGTCGCATTACCTCCTATCTGGCCTCCATTCTGGATAAAATGGGACAGCACCTTACCATCGTGGAAGTACGGGAAGACCGCTGCCGTCAGCTGGCTGAAATGCTGCCCAAGGCGCTGATCATCTGTGGCGACGGCACCGATCAGGAGCTGTTGGAATCGGAAAATATGCACAGCAACGATGCCTTTATCGCTCTGACCGACCGCGATGAATACAATATGATTATCTCTCTTTACGCCATGCAGCAGGGCATTCCGAAAGTGGTTTCCAAAACCAACCGCCAAAACTATGTCGGCATTGCCCGTTCCATCGGTCTGGACTGCTTCTTCTCGCCCAAGCAGATCACGGCTGACCACATTCTGCAGGTGGTGCGCGGCATGCAAAACTCCAAGGGCAGCGTCATGAACTCGCTGCACAAAATCGCCGACGGACGTGCCGAAGCCATGGAGTTCGTGGTCAATCAGACCACCCGCAATCTTGGCATCCCCCTTAAAGATCTGAAGCTGAAGAAGGGCATTCTGATCGCCGTGATCATCCACAACGGAAAGATCATCATTCCGGAGGGCTCCAGCAAGATCGAAAACGGCGACACCGTGATCATTGTCTCCCGGGACAGTGTGATTTTGGACATCAATGACATCTATGCCGCCGGGGGTGGCGAGGCATGAACTTCAAACTCGTCTTCAAGGTGACCGGCAAAACCCTTTTAACGGAAGCGATCGCCATGATCCTGCCCATGCTGGTGGCTCTGTTTTGCGGCGAATCCCCCCGCCCCTTTCTCCTTGCCATTCTGATCACCGCAATGGTCGGCTTTCTGCTGTCTCTTCTGAAAACCTCCGACAGTCTGCACGCCAAAGAAGGTTTTTTTGCCGTGGGTCTGATCTGGATCCTGTTTGGCGTGTTTGGCGCACTCCCCTTTTTCTTCAGCGGCCACTTCAGCTCCTATGTAGACTGCCTGTTTGAGTGCATTTCCGGCTTTACCACAACAGGTGCCTCCATTCTTCCCGCCGTAGAGCATTTGCCCCGCGGCATTTTGTTCTGGCGCGCGCTCATCATCTGGTTGGGCGGCATGGGTGTTCTGGTGCTGACCATCGCGCTGCTGCCCTCTCTGGGTGCCCGCTCTGCCTTTCTGATGCAGGCGGAAAGCCCCGGCCCAGTCAAGTCTAAGCTGGTACCTAAAACGGCGCAGGGTTCCAAAATCCTTTACACCATCTATCTGGCGCTTACACTTGCGATGGCCATTTGCCTTCTGCTGGCCGATCTGCCTTTGTTTGACGCCGTTACCACCGCCCTTTCCACCGCCGGCACCGGCGGCTTTTCCGTAAGGAATCTGTCCATCGCCGCCTATAACAGTCCGGCCGCCGAAATCATCGTCACCGTGTTCATGCTGCTGTTCTCCATCAACTTTACCATGTACTTCCTGCTGCTGTGCGGTAAATGGCGGCAGGTACTCAAAAGCGACGAACTGCAATTCTTCCTGCTTTTGGTGGCCGGCAGCGTGCTTTTGATCACACTGAACATCCATGGCAGCCATGTAGACAGCTGGGGCGCATCGCTGCGCCACGCCTTTTTCCAGGTCGCAACCGTCCTGTCCACCAGCGGCTTCTCCTCCGCCGACTTTAATTTGTGGCCGGAGCTTTCCCGCTGCCTTTTGGTACTGCTCATGTTTGTCGGTGCCTGTGCCGGCTCTACCGGCGGCGGTATCAAATGCGCCCGCATCCTGCTTCTGTTTAAAAACCTGCGTCGTGAGATCCGGGAGACCATCCACCCGCGCTCGGTTCATGTAGTCAAGCTGGACGGTCAAGTGGTGGAAGACCGCGTGCTGCGCAAAACCCAGATCTACTTCGCCGCGCACCTGCTGATTCTGGCCGTTGGTATTCTTTTGGTTTCATTGGATAATTTCAATTTTGAAACCACAACCACCTCTGTCATCGCCTGTTTGAGTAACATCGGCCCCGGTCTTGATATGGTCGGCCCAATGGGAAACTACGCCGCTTTTTCCGATCTCAGCAAGCTCGTACTCGCCCTGTGCATGATCATCGGCCGTCTGGAGATTTTCCCGATTCTGATTCTGTTCAGCCGAAATGCATGGAAACGCCCCTAATTTCTCTAACTGCTTGTCCAAAAAGGCATACTGCCTTTGGGCAAGCAGTTGTTTTTTTGTGCAGAAAATCAAAAAATTTTTCTTTTTCATTTGAAATGAAAGAATCTCTTGCAAAATTCAGTTTGAATTGCTATTATATTGGTTGCGTTTCAAGATTCCAATGTTTACATTACATTGGAATAAAAAATTAAAGGAGCTGGAAAAATGGAATTTCTGTTCTGGGTTGGCTTTATCGGTGCTGTCCTGGCCCTGGTATTCGCCGTCATCCAACGCAACAAGGTCATGTCCTTCTCGGAAGGCAATGACACTATGAAGAAAATCGCTTCCGCTATCCGCGAGGGTGCCAATGCTTATCTGAAGCATCAGTACACCACGGTGGCCAAGGTCTTTGTCGTGGTCTTTATTATTCTGCTGATCATGGCATTTGCTACCGGTGGACAGATGCTGTCCAAGTTTACTCCCTTCGCCTTCTTGACCGGCGGCATCTTCTCCATGCTGGCTGGCTTTATCGGCATGAAGATCGCTACCAACTCCAATGCCCGTACTGCTCAGGCCGCTTCTGAGAGCCTGAACCGCGGTCTGCGCGTGGCCTTCTCCTCCGGCAGCGTCATGGGCTTCACCGTGGTTGGTCTGGGCATGCTGGACGTTTCCCTGTGGTTTGTGGGCCTGCGCTTCCTGGCCGGCATTGATGATCCCACCGTTCTGGGCAACATCATGGTCATGAACGGCATGGGCGCTTCCTTCATGGCTCTGTTTGCCCGTGTGGGCGGCGGTATCTACACCAAGGCTGCCGACGTGGGCGCTGACCTGGTTGGTAAGGTCGAAGCCGGTATTCCCGAGGATGACCCCCGCAACCCCGCTACCATCGCTGACAACGTGGGCGACAACGTGGGCGACGTGGCCGGCATGGGTGCCGACCTGTACGAGTCCTATGTCGGTTCCGTTCTGGCTACCTTTGCTCTGGGCGCCTGCGCCGGCTACGGCTGGGAAGGCATGTTCCTGCCCCTGCTGCTGTGCGTGACCGGTATCGTTTGCTCGATCATCGGTTCCTTCTTTGTTAAGACCAAGGAAAACGCTACTCAGAAGTCTCTGCTCAAGAGCCTGCGCATCGGCACCTATCTGGCTGCTGTTCTGGCTGCCGTTGTTGCCGCTCCTCTGACCTGGTTCACTCTGCACAACTGGGGCGTCTATGTCGCCATCCTGTGCGGTCTGGTCGGCGGCTGCGCCATCGGTTACTTCACCGAGTACTACACCTCTGACACCTACAAGCCCACCCAGAAGCTGGCTGCCGCTTCCGAGACCGGCTCTGCCACCATCATCATCGGTGGTATCTCCCTGGGTCTGAAGTCCACCATGACTTCCATCCTGATCGTGGCTGTTGCCATTCTGATCTCCTACTTCGCTGCCGGCGGCGGCATCAACATCGTGGACGCCAACGGCCTGTTCTCCGACGCCTTCAACAAGGGCCTGTACGGTATCGGCATCGCCGGTGTTGGCATGCTGTCCACTCTGGGCATCACTCTGGCTACCGACGCTTACGGCCCCGTGGC
>JAZSCJ010000140.1:0-5104 GCA_045602885.1 Oscillospiraceae bacterium | reverse complement strand
ACTCCCTGCCCGAAAGCTGTAATTGCTAAAACAAAAGCAAACCCCCGACCGAGAGGTCGGGGGTTTTTTGTGTTTAATCCAGCTGGAATTGTCCGGTGTAAAGCTGATAGTAGCGCCCCTTCTGCTCCAACAGATCGGCGTGATCGCCCTTTTCCATGATCTGGCCGCCCTCAATGACCACAATGCAATTGGAATTGCGCACAGTGGACAGACGATGAGCAATGACAAAGACGGTGCGGTTTTCCATCAGCGCGTCCATGCCTTTTTCGATCAGCCGCTCGGTTCGGGTATCGATGGAGGAGGTGGCCTCATCCAAAATCATGACCGGCGGATCTTTCACAGCGGCACGGGCAATGGCCAACAGCTGCCGCTGGCCCTGGGACAGGTTGGCGCCGTCCCCGGTGACCATGGTGTTGTACCCGTCGGGCAGGCGGCGGATGAAAGAGTGGGCGTTGGCCGTCTTGGCGGCGGCAATGCACTCTTCGTCGGTGGCGTCCAGTCGGCCGTAGCGAATGTTTTCCATGACCGTTCCGGTAAACAGATGGGTGTCCTGCAGCACGGCGCCCATACTGCGGCGCAGGTCATCTTTCTTGATGTCCCGCACATTGATGCCGTCAAAGGTAATGGTGCCGCCCTGGATCTCGTAAAAGCGATTGATCAGATTGGTGATGGTGGTCTTGCCGGCGCCGGTAGAGCCCACAAAGGCGATCTTCTGGCCGGGGTTGGCGTAGACCGATACCTGCTTGAGCACCTGCTTTTCGGGCACGTAACCAAAGTCCACATCGGTCAGCTGCACCGCACCGCGCACCTGCACCAGTTCCACGCCGCCGTCCGGCTGGGGCACCTTCCATGCCCACAGGTTTTCCCGGCTCTCCACAGACGCTTCGGCCAGCGTACCGTCGCTTTGACGGGTGGCACGCACCAGCGTGACCTTGCCCTCATCCTCCTCGGGCTGGCTGTCCATCATCTCGAAAATACGCTCGGCACCGGCCAGAGCAGACAGAATGTTGGTCAGCTGCATGGACACCTGGTTCAAGGGCTGGCCCACCTGTCGGCTGAAGGTCAGATAGCTGACCAGACCGCCGATGTCAAACCCGGTGAAAGCCGCCAGTACACCGCCCACGGCCGCCGTTACGGCAAAGCCCACATTAAACAGGTTGGCCATCAGCGGGCCGGTGGCCATGGCGTTGAAATTGGCATCGGTGGCCGCCTTGCGATAGGTTTCGTTAAGCTGGGCGAAGGTTTGCTTGGCCGCCTCCTCATGGGTAAAGGCCTTGACCACCTTGAGTCCCTCGAT
This sequence comes from Oscillospiraceae bacterium, assembly GCA_045602885.1. GTDB lineage: Bacteria > Bacillota > Clostridia > Oscillospirales > Oscillospiraceae > JAJPXI01. The sequence continues at coordinate 3,807 of JAZSCJ010000140.1, read as the reverse complement.
CATCTCCTGTATGTTGCCGTTGACAGCGCCCAGCGCCGCCTGCTGTGCCTGGTAGAAGCGGCGGCTGCGCCCGCCCCAGATGCGGATGATCTGGGCCGCCACAAACAAAACCAATAGCGTCACAACAAACAAAACGGGGCTGATGACGATCATCATAACCACGACCGACACAAACATGAGCACACTGGAGAGTAACTGCACCGACGACTGCTCCATGGCCATCTGCACATTGTCGGCATCGTTGGTAAAGCGGCTCATCAGCTCGCCGTGGGTGTGCTGATCGAAATACTTCAACGGCAGGTTCTGCAACTTGTCAAACAGGTCACGGCGCAGACGGTTGACGCCCTTTTGCGCCAGATGCACCATGGTAAAGGCCTGGAAATAGGTGGCCACCGTGCCCAGCAGATAAATCACCGCCATCAGCGCGATCAGCGCGAACAGACCGGACACCTTTTCCTCCACCGTCTTGTTGGGATCCACCACCAGATTGGAGATGGGCCGCAGCAGGTAGGAGCCGCCCACGCCGGCAAGCGTGGACAAGATCAAACAGATCAGCACCACCACCAGCGGCCACTTCTTATGGGTCAAGTAACCCATCAACCGCCGGATGGTTTTTCCCGCGTTCTTGGGCTTTTGGTAACCGCCGCGGGGGCCGTGACCCGGACCGCCGGGGGCCTTTTGCCCCTGCGGGCCTTTCTTTTCCTGTGCCATTATTGGCTCACCCCTTCCTGTTGGGACTGGAAGATCTCCTGGTAGATCTCATTGGTGGCCAGCAGCTGCTCATGGGTTCCCAGGCCGACAATGTGGTCGTCATCCAGCACCACGATCTTGTCGGCGTGCTCCACCGAGCTGATGCGCTGGGCAATGATGATGACCGTCGTGCCGGCCAGATTCTCCTTGAAAGAAGTGCGGATCCTGGCCTCGGTCGCGGCATCCACCGCCGAGGTGGAATCGTCCAAAATCAAGATGGCCGGCGCACGCAGCATGGCCCGGGCGATACACAAACGCTGCTTCTGGCCGCCCGAAACATTGACGCCGCCCTGCTCCAACCAAGTGTCAAACCCGTCGGGGAAAGCCATGATGAAGTCATAGGCCTGCGCGTCCTTGGCCGCCTGGATCAGCTGCTCCTCGGTAGCGTCGGGATTGCCCCAGAGCAGATTGTCCCGAATGGTGCCGGAAAAGAGCACGTTGGTCTGCAGCACCATACCGATGCGCTCACGCAGCGCCTCAATGGGATACTCGCGCACGTCCAGACCATCCACCAAAACGGCGCCGCCCGTGACGTCGTAAAAGCGGGGGATCAGATTGACCAGCGAAGATTTGCCCACGCCGGTACCGCCCACCACGGCCACAAACTCGCCGGGCTCGATGGTCAGATCAATGTGAGAGAGCACATCGTCACCGGTACCGCTGGCTTGATAGCGGAAGGAAACGTCCTGGAATTCCACCTTACCCTCGGACTGGGGCAGCTCGGTCTGGTGTGCCTGCGCCCCGTCCCGAATGTCGGGCACAGTGTCAAACACTTCGCCGATGCGCTTGGCGCAGGCCTGCGCACGGGTGAACTGCAGCAGGCTCATGGCCAGCATGAGCACGCTCATCAAAATCTGCGAAATATAGGTGATAAAGGAGGACAGATCACCCACCAGCATATCGCCCACAATGACCTGATTGCCGCCCGACCAGAGCACCGCCACAATGGCGCCGTACAGGGCGATGGTCATGATGGGCTGCATGAAGATAACACGGGTCACCGCACGCAGGGAGGCCTCGGTCAGCTCGTCGTTGCTCTTCTTAAACTTGATCTTTTCATAGTTTGCACGCACAAAGGCCTTGACCACCCGGATGGCCACCAGATTTTCCTGCATGGTAGCGTTCAGATTGTCGATCTTCTTCTGCATCAGAGTGAACAGCTTGTGGCACAGGATCATAACGGTGGCCACCGCAAGGGCCATCAGCGGAATGACCACAAAAAGCACCCGGGACAGCCGGGCGTTGATGCGCACACAGACCACCAGCGCCGCCACCAGCATGACCGGGGCACGAACCAGCATACGCAGGGCCATACCCACCATCATCTGCAGCGCGTTGACGTCATTGGTCATACGGGTGACCAGACTGGCCGAAGAAAAGCGGTCGATGTCGGCAAAGGAAAACTCCTGGATCTTGTCAAACAGACCCCGACGCAGGTTGGCGCCAAAGCCCATACCGGCCTGCGAGGTAAATTTGGTGCCGATCACGCCGGAAAACATAGACAGACCGGCCAGCAAAATCATCCATGCGCCATTCCACAAAATATAGCTCAGTCCGGCGCCGCCGTTGATGCCAATGTCGATGATATTGGCCATCAGCAGCGGCAAAATCAATTCGCAGGCCACCTCGACCACCATCAGCACCGGGCCGATGATGGCCGGCTTTCGGTAGCCTTTTATATAAGGTATCAATCTGCGCAGCATGGGCATAGCCCTCCTCTTGTCTGAAAATTCTTCCCACCGGTCACCCCGGCAGGCCAAAACAGCACAGCAGATCGGCCACGGCAAAACGCGGCAGAGTCACGCCCCGCACGTCGGGCTCGCTGTGCCCATCGATGATAGGTTGACTTATTGTAGCACTTCACTTTTAAAAGTCAAGGCGTTCTTTGTGAATTCTTTTCCAAAAATTTTGTCGAAAAATGTAGAACAATTGTTTGACTTTCCTTGAGGTGTATGGTATGATGCAACTGAACGGAGGGTTTGTCATGAAGCAGTTGACCGCAAAGCAGCAGCAAATTTACGATTACATCATCGCCTTTACCGACGAGCACGGTTACCCCCCCTCGGTGCGTGAGATCGGTGAATATGTGGGCTTGAAATCTCCTTCCACCGTCCACTTCCATCTGAAAGGTCTGCAATCGGCCGGACTGATCACCCAGGCCGCAGGCAAAACCCGGGCCATCTCGGTTTCTTCCGACCCGGTGGCCAAAAAGGATAAAGTGCCCATCGTGGGCAACGTAGCCGCCGGCACGCCCATTCTTGCCGAGGAATGTGTGGAGGACTATCTGACTTTTGACACCGACGGCCTGAGCGGCGAGCATTTTGCCCTGCGTGTGCGTGGCGAGTCCATGCTCAACGCCGGTATTCTGCCCGACGATCTGGTGGTCGTGCACCAGCAGCAAAACGCACGCAACGGCGAAATCGTCGTGGCCATGCTGGAGGATGAGGCCACCGTCAAGACCCTGCACCGCAAGAACGGCCACACCTGGCTTCTGCCCGAAAACCCCGATTATCAGCCCATTGATGGCGACCATGCCCAGATCCTGGGCCGGGTCATCGCCGTGGTGCGCCGCTATTGACCGACCGCGCCTGCCTCTTGCGCGGCGCACACAGCTATTATCCCCATAACTCATTAAAATAAGGCCACCGAATTGCAGCCAATTCGGTGGCCTTATGCTTTGCTTTTGTACCGCGCCGGTTACAGGCTCTGGGCCACGTCCGCCAGATAGTTGGTGGGGTAGTCCTCGATCTCGCCCTTGTCGCAGGCGGCAGCCAGACCGGGATCCATGGGCAGGCGGGCCAGAACGGGGATGTTCATCTCCTTGGCCGTCTGCTCCAGCTTGCTTTCGCCGAAGATGGAGTGCTCCTTGCCGCAGTCGGGGCACTTGAAGTAGCTGTAGTTCTCCACCAGACCCAGCACGGAAATACCCATTATATCTGCCATCTTCACGGCCTTGCCCACGATCATGGACACCAGATCCTGGGGCGAGGTGACCACCACGATGCCGTCCACGGGCAGGGACTGGAAGACCGTCAGGGGCACGTCACCCGTTCCGGG
>JAZSCJ010000139.1:0-5248 GCA_045602885.1 Oscillospiraceae bacterium | reverse complement strand
AGAGATTTTGAAACAGAAGTAAGCAAACCGCCCTCTCCCATGGGAGAGGGCGGTTTGCTTACTTCTGTTTCAAAATCTCTTTGGCGACCACCTTGGCGATGAGCTGTTCCCCCTCGGGGGAGCGCAGGGTGTCCAGCACAGTTTGATGCAGCAGCTGCTGAAACTGTTTGCTGCTGAGAAAGGCGTCAAACAGACCGGCGCCGCTGCCCGGAGAGGATGGGCTGCCGCTTTGTGCCTTGGGTTGGGGCGCAGCCTTCATGGGCACGTGGTCGGGCGTGTCATGGGAAAGGGAGAAATCACCGTCCAGCCAGGCGTCCAGCCGGGTGCGATCGTTGCTTTCCCCCCGCAGGTAAAACAGAGATACGCCAAAGAAATCGGCCAGCTTATCCTGCTGCTCCTTGGTGGGTGTGGCGCGGCCGGTTTCAAACTTTTCGATCGCGTTTTTTGGGAAGCCCAGCGCGGTGGACAGACCGGGGCGGCTGAGTCCTTTTTCGTCGCGCAGGGCTTCAATGCGTTGAGCTAATGTAACCATGGGATCGCCTCCTTTATTTCAGCATACCACATTTGCCCGCGCCTTGTCATCCCCCAATGAAAGTTGCCATTGTAATGCATTGCGGTGCAATGGATTTTTTACACTTTGTTACCGCTTTGCGGTTTCTTCCCGGGGGAATTGTGGTACAATAAATCTGTTGTAAAATTTCTGCGCTCTGTCCCGATAAAAGCTTGAAAAAACGCGTAAATTCATTTGATTTTGCGCGGAGAAGGTGTTATAATATTCGTGTGTGTGCATTTTTGCCAACGCACTTGAAACGAATGAATCGTGCCCCCGGCTTCCGGGGCCATTTTGTACCGGGATTCCGGATTCAGACAAGAAGGTGCAGCCTTGACAAAGTATATGATTCGCGGCGGAACTCCGCTGTATGGTGAGGTTGAGATCAGCGGCGCAAAGAACGCTGCCGTTGCCATCATTCCTGCCGCCCTGTTGGTGGACGGGGTATGCCGCATTGAGAATATTCCCCAGATCTCTGACGTCACTCTGATTTTGAATATTCTGCAGGAACTGGGCGCCGATGTGCGCACCGTCAACCGTACAACGGTGGACATCGATTGCTCCCGCATTTGCAACTGCAAAGTTCCCGACGAGCTGGCTCGTAAGATCCGGGCATCCTACTATCTGGTGGGCGCTCTGCTGGGCCGCTTCGGCAGCGCCGATGTGCCCCTGCCTGGCGGCTGTGATTTTGGCGGCCGACCCATTGACCAGCACATCAAGGGCTTTGTGGCCATGGGTGCCGAAGTGGACGTAGGCGGCGGCATTGTCCATGCCGAGACCGCCAACGGCAGGCTGCAGGGTTCGCAGGTTTATCTGGATATCGTTTCGGTGGGCGCCACCATGAATATCATGATCGCCGCCGTACTGGCGGATGGCATGACGGTCATTGAAAATGCCGCCAAAGAGCCTCATATCGTTGACCTGGCCAACTTCTTGAACTCCATGGGTGCCAACATTATGGGCGCCGGTACCGACGTGATCAAGATCCGCGGTGTGGATCGACTGGGCGGCGGCAGCTATTCCATCATCCCCGACCAGATCGAAGCCGGCACCTATATGACGGCCGTGGCCGCCACCGGCGGTGAGGTGCGTATCACCAATGTCATTCCCAAGCATTTGGAGTGCATTACCGCCAAGCTGCTGGAAATGGGCGTTGAGGTGGAGGAAGAGGACGATGCCGTTGTGGTACGCCGTACCGGGCCGCTCCAGCGCACCAACGTCAAGACTATGCCGTACCCCGGCTTTCCCACCGATATGCAGCCTCAGATCGCGGCGGTGCTCTGCCTTGCCAACGGTACCAGCGTGCTGACTGAGGGCGTGTGGGACAACCGTTATCGTTATGTGGACGAGCTGCGCCGTCTGGGCGCACAGGTTCAGGTGGACGGCAAAATCGCCATCATTGAGGGTGTAGAGCGCTTTATCGGCGCCTCCATCCGTGCCTGCGATCTGCGTGCCGGTGCCGCCATGGTCATCGCCGGTCTGGCCGCACAGGGCATCACCGAGATTGATCACATCTATCACATCGAGCGCGGCTATGAGGACATTGTCCGCAAGCTGTCCGGGCTGGGTGCTGACATCCGTATCGTGGTCGTTCCCGATGAGGAAAAGGCCTCCAACGTGGGCTGATACAGAAACCGTACCAAGCACGGGCGGCGGCATTTGCCGCCGCCCGTTTATGCTACATACAGGAGCGATTCTTTTTGATTGTTACCACACTTGCATCCGGTAGTTCGGGCAACTGCATTCTGATTTCTCAAGGGGATACGCACCTTCTGGTGGACTGCGGCATTTCCTGCCGCCGCATCCAGCAGGCGCTGGCCGCGTTGGAGCTGACAGCCGAACAGCTTAGCGGCATTTTAATTACCCACGAACATTCCGACCACATTTCCGGCCTGGCCACCCTGTTCAAAAAGTACCGCCTTCCGGTCTGGTGCAGTCGGGGCACAGGGCGGCAGCTGACCTACCGCATCGCCTTTCTGGATGAGGTGCTCCACCCCTTTGTGCCGGGTGAGATGTTTCGGGTGGGCGAACTGACGGTGGGCACCTTCGCTACGCTGCACGATGCGGCCGACCCGGTGGGCTACACTTTCACGGACGGCCATCACAAGGCCGCCGTGGTCACCGATCTGGGACAGGTCACCTCGGTGGTGGAGGATTCGGTACGCGGTGCCGACCTTCTGGTGGCCGAGGCCAACCACGACCCTGACCTGTTGATGCAGGGCACGTATCCCTGGCAATTAAAGCAACGGGTGCTGGGTCATCACGGCCACCTATCCAACGCCGCTTGTGCCGAGCTTGTTATGCGCTCGGGCGCGCAGACTGTGATCCTGGCCCATCTTTCGGCGGAAAATAACAACCCTGCGCTGGCATTGGAAACGGTGCGTGCCGCCGTGGGAAGCACGGTGACGGTGGAGGTTGCGCCCCGCTGTGCGTGCGGACGGAGGTATGAAGTATGATCGACATTCGGCTGATCTGCGTGGGCAAGCTCAAGGAAAAATTCTATGTGGATGCCGTGGGAGAATACACCAAGCGTCTGGGCGCTTATTGCAAACTGAGCATCCTGGAACTTCCTGAAGAACGCTTGCCCGACAAGCCCTCTGCGGCACAGATCGAAGCGGCATTGGAAAAAGAGGGTGACCGGATTCTGGGGAAAATCCCGGCCGGAAGTGTTATCGTTGCCTTGTGTGTGGAGGGGCAGACTCTTTCCAGCGAGGCGCTGGCCCAACGCATGGAAACGTGGACGGTGCAGGGCAAATCCCAGTTTGTTTTTCTGATCGGCGGCTCCTTTGGTATGCACCCCAAGGTCAAGCAACAGGCCGCCCTGCGGCTGTCCATGTCCCCCATGACCTTCCCCCACCATCTGGCCCGGGTCATGGTGCTGGAGCAGATCTATCGGGCCTTTAAGATCAACGAGGGCTCGAGCTACCATAAATAACAGGAGGCGTACATTATGAGCTACATGGAAACCTACAACACCTGGCTGAACAGCCCCATTCTGACCGATGCCGAGCGTGCCGAGCTGGCCGCGATGTCCGGCGACGAAAAAGAGATCGAGTCCCGCTTTTTCGGGCCGCTGGAGTTTGGTACCGCCGGTCTGCGCGGCACCATGGGTATGGGCATCCACCGTATGAATCTGTATGTCGTTCGCCATGCCACCCAGGCCTTTGCCCAGGTCATTCTGGAGGAGGGTGCCGAGGCGGCGGCTCGGGGCGTGGCCATCTGCTTTGACTGCCGCTACCATTCCGATGAATTTGCCCGGGCGGCCGCCTGCGTCATGGCTGCTAACGGCATCCCGGTGCGTCTGTTCGGGGCGATGCGTCCCACGCCCGAGTTGTCCTTTGCCGTGCGCCAGTACGGCTGCATTGCCGGCATCAATGTCACGGCCAGCCACAACCCCAAGGAGTACAACGGCTATAAGGTCTACTGGTCGGACGGCGCTCAGCTTCCGCCCCAGCATGCCTCCGAGGTTGCCGCCAAAATGGAGGTGCTCGACCTGTTCCACGATGTCAAGCACATGGACTACGACCAGGCGATCGCCAAGGGTCTGATCGTCCTGCTGGGCGAGGAGACCGACGAGGCATTTCTGTCCAACGTCATGGCGCAGGTCAACGATCCCGCCGTGGTCGGCAAGGTGGCCGACGACTTCAAAATGGTCTTTACCCCATTCCACGGCACCGGCTGGCATCTGATCCCCGAGGCGCTGCGCCGGGCCGGCTTCAAGCACGTGGTCTGCGTGCCCGAGCAGATGGTGCTCTCGGGCGACTTCCCCACCGTGGTGTCGCCCAACCCGGAAAACCCCGAGGGCTTTGCCCTGGCCGTGCTGCTGGCCAAGGATATCGGTGCCGACTTCATTCTGGGTTCCGACCCCGATGCCGACCGTGTGGGTATCATGGTGCGCACTGGCGAGGACGAGTTCAAGGTTCTTTCGGGCAACCAGACCGGCGTGCTGCTGCTGGATTATCTGATCGGCGCTATGAAGCGTGCCGGCAAGCTGCCCGAGCACCCCGTGGCGCTGAAAACCATCGTCACCACCGAAATGGCCCGCAAGGTGGCCGAAACCAATGGCGTTGCGTGCTATGACACCTTTACCGGGTTTAAGTTCATGGCCGAAAAGAAAAATGCCTTGGAAGCGGCCGGGGAGGGCAAGGTCATCTTCTCCTACGAGGAGTCCTTTGGCTATATGCTGGGCGATTATGTGCGGGATAAGGATGCCGTCACCGCCGCCCTGCTGCTCAGCGAGATGGCGGCCTGGTACTTCGAGCAGGGTATGACCCTGTACGATGCCCTGCAGGCGTTGTATGTCAAATATGGCTATTACGGTGAGCGTACCCTCAATCTGGTCATGCCCGGTCTGGAGGGCATGAAGATGATGGCTGACCTGATGGCCGGCCTGCGGGATCAGCCGCCTGCCGAAATCGGCGGTACGGCTGTGCTGGTGCGCAAGGACTATACCGATGGATCGGTTATAGATACCGCCACCGGCAATAAGAGCACCATGGAGCTGTCCGGCTCCAATGTGCTGCGCTATGAGTTGGCCGACGGAACGGTTATACTGGTGCGCCCCTCGGGCACTGAGCCCAAGGTCAAGGTTTACATCTTGGCCCGGGGCGAAAGCACCGCCGACTGCGACGAAAAGGTAGCACGCTATGCCGCCTGGGCGCAGACGCTGAAAAAGTAATGAAAAGAAAAAAGTCGGAT
>JAZSCJ010000138.1:0-35219 GCA_045602885.1 Oscillospiraceae bacterium | reverse complement strand
CGTTGGGATCATTGTAGATCCCGCTTTCCGGTATGGAATTCATTGTGATGGATCCATCCTGTGTGGCACCGGCCATCGGCATTTCCATTTCCGCCATATCAAACTTTCCGTTTGCCATAGGCGGAGCAGCCGGCTCGCTGGGCGCGACCATCGCCATGTCATCGGCCATACCCATTGCGCCGTTTCCGGCACCGCAGGCGGTCAATATAAGGGTGAATACAAGCAAGAGCGAAAGCAAAAGAGCAGTTTTCTTTTTCATGGTGTTTGCACCTCCTTATCTGCTTAGACGCAGTCTTTGTCAAAATGTTCCACCCCGACATAAAATATTTTCAAAAGGAGGTTTTTCTATGCCTGTCATTTATCTTTCCCCGTCCACCCAGCAAAACAATTACTATGTCACCGGTGGAACCGAGGAACAATGGATGAACCGTCTGGCCGACGCCATGCAGCCTTATCTGACCGCCTCGGGGATTCAATATGTACGCAATACGCCGGAAATGACCGCCGCCAGCTCCATTGCGGCCTCCAATGCCGGAAATTATGATCTGCATCTGGCCCTGCATTCCAACGCCGCGCCCGACGGACAGTATGGAAGCGCCCGTGGCATCATCGTATACTATTTCCCCGGTTCGACCGCAGGTCAGCGGGCCGCCGATATCATGGCTGAAAATTTGAAAGCCATTTATCCGCTGCCCAACGATGTGCGTGCCGAGAGCACCACCGCCATCGGAGAGGTGCGCCGTGTGCGAGCTCCCTCGGTCTTTTTGGAACTTGGCTACCACGATAACCCCGATGACGCTACTTGGGTGGTAAACAATTTGGACACCATCGCCCGGAATCTGGTGCTGTCGCTGACTGAATACTTTGACCTTCCCTTCCTGCTGCCGCAGGTCTCACGTCCTGCTGTCGTCGATGTAAACTGGGGGTATCTGAACATTCGTCAGCGCCCCAGCCGATCTTCCGCCGTGATCGCCCGAGCCTACGATGGTGCAGCCCTGACCGTACTCAACCAGTGGCAGGGCTGGTACCTGGTGCGCTTTCAAGGTGAACTCGGTTGGGCCAGCCAGGACTTTATCACACTCCTGTAGGAGGTCTTTATGGTCATTCATGTAGTCCAATCCGGCGACACCATCGATTCCATCGCACGGGAATACGGTGTTGCCCTGTCCCAACTGGTCAACGACAATCAGTTGCCCGACCCCTCCCGTCTTGTGGTCGGGCAAACATTGGTGGTGCGTTTCCCGCAGCAGCTTCATACCGTCCAATCCGGTCAGACGGTGCAATCCATCGCCCGGCAATATGGCATTTCTCTGCGCCAGCTTTGGCGCAACAATCCCATACTGGGGGGCGGCAGCGAAATTTACCCCGGCCAGACGCTGGTGATCTCCTATCGACAGCAGCCCCGGCGTGCCGTTTCGGTCAACGGCTACGCCTACCCGTTTATTGATCGGGCGCTGTTGCGTTCCACACTGCCTTATTTGAGCTACATGACCCCCTTTACCTACGGCATCACCCCACGCGGCGGTCTGGTCGATTTATCCGCCCGGGCGCTGATCGACATGGCAAAGCAGGCAGGCGTTGCCCCGCTTATGCATCTTTCCACATTGACCGAGCAGGGCGGCTTTTCCAATGAACTGGCCCGACTTGTCCTCAATGATGCCAGTATTCAAAACACGCTGACCAACAATCTGGTCACCACACTTCTTGAAAAGGGTTATCAAGGTCTGGATGTAGATTTCGAGTTCATTTCGGCTGCCGATGCCGGCCCTTACGCCGCCTTCATCCGTAATCTGACGCAATCACTCAACCCCTTGGGGTTGCCCGTCATTGTTGCGTTAGCGCCCAAGACCTCCCCCACCCAGCGTGGGCTGCTGTACGAGGGGCACGACTACGAGGCGCTGGGCGCAGCGGCCAACCAAGTGCTTCTGATGACCTATGAATGGGGCTACACCTATGGTCCACCGCTGGCGGTGGCTCCGCTGCCCAATGTGCGCCGGGTCGTGGAATACGCCTTGAGTGTCATCCCGAGTGAAAAGATCTGGCTGGGAATTCCCAACTACGGCTATGACTGGTCACTCCCCTTTGTTCAAGGGGAAAGTCGGGCGACCTCAATTTCCAACCGATATGCCGTGCAGTTGGCTTTGCGCTATAACGTAGCCATTGAGTACGACGAGCGTGCCCAGTCCCCCTGGTTTCGTTATAGGGACGAAGGCGGCATTGAGCATGAGGTCTGGTTTGAGGACGCACGCAGCATTCGCGCCAAGCTGGAACTGGTTTCGGAATACGGATTATACGGCGTAGGATACTGGAACTTGATGCGCCCTTTCCCCCAGAATTGGCTGGTGCTGTCTTCGCTGTTTGATATCCGTGTGTTGCAATAAAAAATCGGCCACCCATCCGAATAACGGATGGGTGGCCGAAGCGCTTACTGCTGCATAAACGCGCGGTGGAATACCTTTTTGCCCTTCTTGATCACCAGACCATCGCCACAGCAATCCTGACAGGTCCACTTGGCATCCAGGTCGGTGATTTTTTGGTCGCAGACGGTCACACCGCCCTGCTGGATCAGACGGCGAGCCTCACCACGGGAGGGGGCCAGGCCGCACTTGACCAGCAAGGACATGATATCGATTGTGCCATCGGTAAAGTCCTCGCCGCACAGGCAGGTGGAGGGCATATCGGCGGCATTGGCTGCGCCCTGCGCAAAGATGGCCTTGGCCGCGCTCTGGGCTTTCTCGGCCTCTTCTTCTCCGTGAACCAGCTTGGTCAGCTCGTAGGCCAGGATCTCCTTGGCCTGATTGAGCTGGCTGCCCTCCCACTTGTCCATCTCGTCGATCTGCTCCAGAGGCAGGAAGGTCAGCATACGCAGGCACTTGAGCACGTCGCCGTCGCCCACGTTGCGCCAGTACTGGTAGAAGTCGTAGGGAGAGGTCTTGTTGGGGTCCAGCCACACGGCACCGCTGGCCGTCTTGCCCATCTTTTTGCCCTCGCTGTTGAGAAGCAGCGTGATGGTCATGGCGTGGGCGTCCTTTTCCAGCTTGCGGCGGATCAGCTCGGTGCCGCCCAGCATGTTGCTCCACTGGTCATTGCCGCCAAACTGCATGTTACAACCGTAGTTCTTGTACAGATAGTAGAAGTCATAGGACTGCATGATCATGTAGTTAAACTCCAGGAAGGACAGACCCTTCTCCATACGCTGCTTATAGCACTCGGCGCGCAGCATGTTGTTGACCGAGAAGCAGGCACCCACCTCGCGCAGAACATCCACATAGTTCAGATCCAGCAGCCAGTCGGCATTGTTGACCATCTGAGCCTTGCCCTCGCCAAACTCAATAAAACGCGCCATCTGCTTTTTGAAGCAGTCGCAGTTGTGCTGAATGGTCTCCACCGTCATCATAGAACGCATATCGGTGCGGCCGGAAGGGTCGCCGATCATGGCAGTGCCGCCGCCGATCAGGGCGATAGGCTTGTTGCCGGCCATCTGCAGACGCTTCATCAGGCACAGCGCCATGAAGTGACCTACGTGCAGTGAATCGGCCGTGGGGTCAAAGCCAATGTAAAAGGTGGCCTTGCCCTCGTTGATCATGGTGGAGATTTCCTCCTCATTGGTGACCTGAGCGATCAGACCACGTGCTTTCAGTTCTTCGTAGCAAGTCATGTAAATCTCTCCTAATATGTGAAATTGATTTATTCTTGTGGCAATTTGCGATCCAGACGCAGTTTTAATACGTTATAGCAGACCACGCCCAAAATCACGATGGCAGCGCCGATCAGCGCAAAGATCCCCATCCGCTCTCCGTAAAAAACGGCAACAAAAATGGGGTTGAGCACCGGCTCAATGCCGGAAACCAAACTGGCCGTCACCGGCGGTGTGGTCTTTAAACCGATGGTCAACAGAATATAGGCAAGGGCAACCTGGAAAACACCGAGAACAATAAGGCTGAGCATCGGTGTAAAGGAAAAGTCCCTTTCAGCAAAAAGAAAGGGTAATCCCGTCAAAGCGGACAGCACATCGCCCCAAAAGATGGCGGAAATGGCATCGCTGTCGGGAAAATCGTTGAGCAAAAACACACCGGCGTAGGAAATGCCGGACAGCAGTGCCAAAGCATTGCCCAATCCACCGCCCATGGAAAGACTGTCCATGAAAAAGAACAAAATCCCGCCAAAAACGACTATGCAGGCGCCCACATCCAGTTTGGTCGGCTTGCGGCGGAAGAACAGCAGTGAAAAGAGCATGACAAAAATCGGTACGGTAAACTGCAGCACAATGGCATTGGCCGCCGTGGTCAGCTTATTTGCGATGGAAAACAGCGCATTGGTACCCGATACACAAATTGCGCCCAAAAGAATCCATCGGTTGAAGCGAAGGCGGTGCTTGATCACAAGGAGATAGACCCCGATCACCACCACGGCGATGGCGGTTCGCCCTCCGTTGATGGCCATACCACCCCACGGGATCACCTTGATGCACAGTCCGCCGATGCTATAAAGAACGGCTGCCAGAAAAATATACAGCGTCCCTTTTTGATTTTCCTTCATGTCATCACGCTACTTACGAAAATAAACACGCCCTCTGTCCGTAGGGACAGAGGGCGTTAAACTACGCGGTACCACCTCTGGTTTGCTTTTGCTTCACAGCAAAAACCTCAGGGAGTGCAAGCACTCAAGCGCAGTATCGGGCGCTTCCCGTCCTGCTCTACTTGGGTTTCCCGGTTCAAGCGGCTGCTCCAAGGGGTATTCACACCGAGCACCCTCTCCTCCTTACACCAAACGGAGGCTCTCTTTGCAGGGCTAACACGGGCTACTTGTCCTTCTCAACGCATTGAATGTATGTTATCACAGTGCGATTTCATTGTCAAACTTTATTTGATCTCTCGCTTAAATGCTTCCGCTGCACGCAGCAGTTCGGCCGCACTCTCCAACATGGTCGGCGTAATGCTGGCTCCGCCGGTCAAACGGGCAAGTTCTTCCCTTCTGCGCGTTTCGTCCAGCTGCTCCACGGCAGTAAAGGTACGTCCGTTGGCCTCGCCCTTTTCCACCGAAAAATGCACATCACCCATTGCGGCCAGCTGCGGCAAATGGGTCACGCAAAGCACCTGCTTGCTCTTGGCCACACAGCACAGCTTTTCGGCCACCTTTTGCGCCGCACGGCCGGAAACACCGGTATCCACCTCGTCAAACACCAGCGTCGTCACATCATCGGTCTCCGCCAGTACATTTTTCAAGGCCAGCATGATACGGGCAAGCTCACCGCCGGAGGCGATCTTTTGAATGGGTTTGAGATCCTCTCCCACGTTGGCCGACATGAGAAAACGCACCTCGTCCATGCCGGTGGCGTCCATACCGTCCTCGCACTCTTTTTCGGCAAAGGAAACCTGAAAGCGCACCTTGGGCATATCCAGCTGCGCCAACTCGTTCTGGATGCGCTGTGCCAGCTTTTCGGCGGCAGTGTGGCGCACCGCAGACAGCGCCCGGCCGCTTACGCGCGCATCTTGCAAAGCCGCAGACAACTCCTGCTCCAAGCGTTGCGCCCGTTCATCGGAAAATTCAATCTCATCCAACTGTGTCCGGCATTGCTGCAGGTATTCCAGCATATCCTCCACCGTCGCACCGTACTTTTTCTTCAAACGGTACAGCACATCCAGCCGACCTTCAATCTCGTCCAGTTCTCCGGGCGAGAAATCAAAGGAATCCCGCAAGTCGCGCACCTGCTCGGCCAGATCTTCCACGGCAGACTGCACCTGACCGGCCTGTTCTGCCAGGGCAGAAAGTTCATTGCTGACCGAAGCCACGCTGCTCAACGCATACTCCGCCGTGCTCAGCAGGTCAGCGGCGCCGTCACGCTCGTCACAACCGCTCAGTACCATCCAGGTCCGCTCTACCGCATCCATGAGCTTTTCTGCATTGCGCAGCAAATCACGCCGGGCAAGCAGGCTCTCCTCTTCGCCCGCTTGCAGCTCGGCCCGTTCCAATTCGTTGATCTGATAGGTAAGGGTATCCACACGGCGTGCCTTTTCCCCCTCATCCATCTGAAGGGTCGAAAGTGCTTTGCGCGCAGTTATCACACGATCGTAAGCCGCAGTATAGGCGGCATATTCTTCCGCGGTATCTCCGAAGCGATCCAGATAATCCAGATGACACCGCTCATCCAAAAGCTGCTGACCATCGTGTTGGCCGTGAATGTTGAGCAGCTGACGGCCCAGCGCCTTGAGCTGGCTCACCGTCAGCAGTTTTCCGTTGGCTCGGCAAATGTTCTTGCCATCCTGCTGGATCTCACGCTCCAACAGCAGCTCGCCATTTTCATCCGGCCCCACTGCGTTTTCCTCAAACCACACCAGCCGGGGCAGATTAACAAAAACCGCTTCCACCCGGGCGCAGCGCGCCCCGGTACGAATCAAGTCACGGCTGGTGCGCTCACCCAGCACCGCACCAATGGCATCGATCACAATGGACTTACCTGCGCCCGTTTCACCGGTCAGGACATTAAAACCGTCGTCGAACCGGATTTCAGCCTGTTCGATGACCGCTACATTTTCAATATGCAGCAGAGAGAGCATGGTAACTCACCTCATTTGATCATTTCGTGGATATTCTGGCAAAAGGATGCGGCCGCCTCATTGGTGCGCATAATCAGAATGGCCGTATCGTCACCGGCAAGGCTTCCCACCATGTTTGGGATCTCCATGCCATCCAGCGCAGCGGCAGCGGCCGAAGCCAAACCGGGCATGGTGTTGATAACCACGATATTCTGGGCAAAGTCATAGGAGGTCACGCACTCCCGGAAAATGGTGCGCAAACGCTCAGCAAAATTCAAGCTGGTCTTCCGTTCGGAAACAACATATTTGTACGCTCCGTGGGAGGACGGTTCTTTGATCAGATGAAGCTGCTTGATGTCCCGGGAAATGGTGGCCTGCGTCGCATGGATGCCACGTTTGGCCAGTTCCTCCAGAAGCTGCTCCTGTGTTTCCACTTCTACCTGGGCGATAATGTGCAGAATTTCCGCTTGTCGTGTTTCTTTCACGGCGGTCACGTCCTTCCGAATTTTTTCGCCAGAATCTCATAGAATGTCCGACCGGACAGGCGAACCAGGCGGGTCACCATTTCCGATTTACGGATCTCGGTCACATCGCCATCCTGCAGTCGAAACGCCCGTCCACCGTCGGCAGACAGATACGCCGTTTTGCGAATCAAACGCCCCAGTCGGATGGAAACAATACGCTCACTGCTCAGCACGAAAGATTTTGCATCCATAGCATGGGCACAGATGGGCGTAACGATCAAGTTTTCCGCCGTAGGCTCAACAATTGGACCTCCGGCAGACATGGAATAGCCGGTGGACCCAGTGGGTGAAGACACTACAACACCATCACCGGACAGCTCGGAAATCAGCATATTATCGCAGGAAATTCTCAAATCAACCACACGGGCAACGGCACCCTTGGTCAGCGCAGCGTCATTCAGCGCAACCTCGTGAAACACCTGCTGCCCATCCCGAATGACCGACACATCCAGCATCATGCGATCCTCGGTAGTAAACTTGCCCTCAGCCAAACGCTTGAGCAGGGAAAGCTCACTATATTCCAACTCGGCCATAAAACCAACGCTGCCCATATTCACGCCCAAAATGGGAACGTTATACGCGTCGGCATCCTTTGCCGCGTGAAGAATGGTTCCGTCGCCACCAAAGCAGATCAGCATATCCGAACCAGGCAGAGCCTGGTTCATGTTTTCGTAAGTCAGATGCTGGGGCAGCTCGATTTTGCTGCTGCTATCCAGTTCAAATGGCAGGCAAATCACCGTTTCAATGCCCACCTCATTCAAAATTTTCTGCGCAGATTGGGCCGCCTTCAAGCCTCGATCCCGATAGGGGTTGGGGCTGAGTACGATACGCATGGTCAAGTTCCCTCCAGTTCTCCGTGAGAGGCCGCCACAAGGCCCTTTAAATCCATCTCCCAAGAGGGAGCAGGCTCGGTCGTAAGATAGCCCAGATACTCAATGTTCCCCTCCGGTCCACGAATGGGGGAATAGGTCAAGCCGGCCACATGAAACTCTGCCTGTGCGGCATGTTCCAAAAAATGTTCCAACACCTCAAGATGGACCGCCGGGTCACGCACGACCCCCTTTTTGCCCACCTTTTCCCGTCCGGCTTCAAACTGCGGCTTGACCAGACAGGCTACCTCTCCTCCCTGCGCCATCAGCGTACGTAAGGTCGGCAGGATCAGCTTGAGGGAAATAAAGGAAACGTCGATGGATGCAAAATCCAGCGGTTCGGGGATCTGCTCCCGGGTCAGATAGCGCGCGTTGGTGCGCTCCAGACAGACCACACGGGGATCGTTGCGCAAGCTCCACGCTAACTGACCGTATCCTACATCGACGGCATACACTTTTCGCGCTCCGTTTTGCAGCATACAGTCGGTAAAACCGCCTGTGGAAGCGCCAATATCGGCCGATACTTTATCGGTCAGCGTGATCGGAAAGGCACGCATGGCCTTTTCCAGCTTGAGACCGCCACGGCTGACATATTGCAGGGTCTTGCCACGCACTTCAATAGATGCCGCCTCATCAGTGGGCGCACCGGCCTTGTCAACCTTTTGTCCATTGACATAAACGATCCCGGCCATGATGGATGCCTGTGCTTTTTGCCGACTTTCCGCCAACCCCTGCTCCACAAGCAGAATATCCAACCGTTTTTTAGCCACGAGCGCACACCTCCTGCGCTTTTTCGCAAAGAGATTGCACATCCAGGCCACACAATTTTTCAAGCTGTGAAGCGCTTCCATGGGGTATAAACCCCTTCCCCAGATTTTGCAGATGGACCACGCGCGGGAACACACCCTCACGCGCCATTGCGCTGATCAATCGGCTGCCCACGCAGTTCATATCGACCGCATCCTCGGCAACCAGAAGCCGTCCGGTTTTTTTCACCGATTCCATCACGCAGGACAGGTCAAGCGGCGTAATAGTGTTTAGCTTTACAACTTCAGCGTGAATACCGCGCTCCAACAACACCTGGGCCACATCCTGCAAATTTTGAATCAGCGTTCCGTAACCCACCATGGTCAAATCGGTTCCCTCACGAATTACAGAAGCGGGTTGATCGGCGCAATCGCTCATAAAGCCGGTTTCTCCGCCTCTGGGGTATCGAATGGCTACCGGGCCGGAAATTTCATAAATCGCCTGACGCAGCATGGTGCGCAGCTCGGAAAAGTTGGACGGACACAATACCGTCATGCCAGGGACGGTATCCAAAAAGGCCGCGTCAAATACGCCGTGATGGGTTTCACCATCCTCACCCACCAAACCGGCCCGATCCACACAGAATACCACATGAAGCCCCTGAATGGCCGCATCATGGATCAGCATATCATATCCGCGCTGCAAAAAGCTGGAGTATACGGCAAACACAGGGATCATCCCCTGCTTTGCCATGCCCGACGCCATGGACACCGCATGGCCTTCGGCGATACCTACGTCAAAGAAACGCTCAGGAAAACGACGGGAGAATTCATCCAATCCGGTTCCAGACTGCATGGCTGCCGTAATGGCGCAAATGCGCTCATTTTCCTGCGCCAGTTCACACAGCGCCGCGCCAAAGGTAGCGGAAAAGCCGGGACTGGACGGGCGAACCGGAGACCCGTCCGAAATATGAAAGGGCGATACGCCATGGAATACATCGGGATTCTGCTCCGCCGGTGCGTAGCCTTTTCCCTTTACAGTTCTTACGTGCATAAGTACAGGAGCTTTTTGATCCCGGGCATAACGAAACAGCCGGGTAAGCTGACGCACATCGTGCCCATCCACCGGCCCCAGATAAACAAAGCCCATATCCTCAAACATGCTGCAAGGCAGCAGCGTGTCCTTAATCGCTTTTTTGAGCTTGTGGGTGAAATGATAAATGTGCTTTCCGCCGGGCAATACGCTCATTAATTTGCGGTAGCCCTTTTTCAAGCTCAAGTATTGCGGCTTCAAGCGCTGATGTGCCAGATGTTGTGCCACGCCGCCTACATTTTTGGTGATAGACATTCCATTGTCGTTGAGAATAACGATCAAAGGCTCTCCGCTCTCACCGGCATCCGACAACCCCTCATAGGACAAACCGCCGGTCAGAGCGCCATCTCCCAGCAACGCCAATACATTGTACTGCTCATGGCTGATCGTACGAGCACGGGCCATTCCCAACGCCACCGAAATGGAGTTGGATGCATGGCCGGCAATAAACGCGTCGTGATCACTTTCTACCGGCTTGGGAAAACCGGCAATGCCGCCAAAGGTACGCAACGTATCCATAGCCGCAGCACGGCCGGTCAAAATCTTATGACAATAACATTGATGACCCACATCGAAAACCAGTCGATCAACACCGGTATCAAAAACACGATGCAGTGCCACCGTCAGTTCGACCGTACCCAGATTAGACCCCAGGTGGCCGCCGGTTTGCGATACACTATCCAGCAGAACGCTCCGAAGCCGAGCGCAAAGCGCCTCGGCCTCGGCATCTGTTATTGTGTGCAGGTCAGAAAACTCCAAAGGCTCCAAAACTGTTCCTCTTTTCGCCGTTTTCGTATGGTTAACGAACGTAGTTTATCATATTTCCCCAGGGGTTTCAAGCGCAGAGATAGCACCCCAACAAACCAATCGCAATGCCTAAAAACGCACCGACCAAAACCTGCAACGGGGTGTGTCCCAGCAGTTCCTTCAGCTCTTTTCCCAAAAACTCGGGGCGCAGTTCCTTCCAATGCTCCATGATATAATTCAGGATTTTGGCCTGCTCCCCTGCCGCCTTGCGCACATTGGCTGCATCATACATAACAATAAAGGCTATCACCGCAGTAACAGCAAACAAGCCCGAAGTCCAACCGTGCAAATAACCCACCGATGTGGCGCAGGCGCAGATAAATGACGAGTGGGAGCTGGGCATACCTCCACTGCTGACTAAGTAAGTGAAGTCCAAACGCCGTTTCATCACATAGTAGATAATTACCTTCAAAACCTGCGCGGCCAGCCAGGAGATGATACTCAGGGACAGCACCAGATTCCACGTCAAAATTTGCATAAAAAGATTCATAGTTTAGCGATCCCTTTCTGCCAGCAAGTCGGCCAGCCAGCACAAAAAACCGGTGTCGGGGAACACCCCCTCCAACGCTTTTTTTGCCAATGCAGTATGTTCTTGCACCAATTCGCGGCAGGCCGCCACGCCCAACAGCGTCACATAGGTCATCTTTTGATTGGTTTCGTCCGAGCCAACCGGCTTGCCAAGCACTTCGGTAGTGGCAGTAACATCCAAAATATCATCCTGGATCTGAAAGGCAATGCCCAAATGCTCTGCATATTGCCGGGCCGCGCGCAACATCGCGTCACGGCCGTCGCATTTTCCTGCAGCCAGAACCCCCATCACACAAGACGCCCGAAGCAGGGCCCCGGTTTTTCCTGCATGGATGCAATACAGCTCTTCCTGACTGTGAACCGTTTTTCCGTCCATGTCCAGATACTGCCCGCCGCACATGCCAAGCGCTCCGGCTGCCTCGGCCAGCGCTTGGGCCGCCCGTGCTTTGGTGGTGTCATCCGTTTCGGGCGCGGACAATACGGTTTCAAAAGCGGCCGCCTGCAGCGCATCGCCTGCCAGCGTCGCCACGGTTTCACCGTATACTTTATGACACGTCGGCTTTCCCCGGCGTAAATCATCGTTATCCATACAGGGCAAGTCGTCGTGAATCAGCGAATAGGTGTGAAGCATTTCCACACCACAAGCAAAGTCCAGTGCCGCTTCCGCACTTCCTCCGGCCGCCTGACAAAACATCACTGTCAACACCGGACGAATGCGCTTGCCTCCAGCCAAAAGACTGTACCGCATGGCGTCCAGCAGCTCCTTTTGGGGGCATTTCTCTGTGAAGAATTCGGCCAAACGCTGCTCAATGCGCACGCGGCACGCTTCATATTGCTGTGCGTAACCCATGGTCACTCCTCCCCTTGGGCCAAGGGAACTTCTTCCCCGGCCGCCGTCAGCTTACTTACCTTTTGCTCTGCCTTGTCCAACAGTGTGGTACATTGGCGCAGCAGCTTACTGCCCTCTTCAAACAGCGCCAAGGACTGTTCCAGCGGTGCTTCGCCCCGCTCCATCGTGGTCACGATCTCTTCCAAACGAGCCATTGCTTGCTCGAAATTCAGCTTTTTATCCGCCATTGGAGACATCCTCACTTTCTACCCGACAGGGCAATTCGCCATCGGTCAAGCGTAGTTGAAACCGGCCACCGGGAGCGATCTGCTTCACCGAGGCCAACACAGTTCCGTCTTTCATCCGGGCGATGGAGTATCCACGGCCCAATACCTTCAGCGGACTGAGCGCATCCAGAGATGCCGCAATAGCAGCCAGACACCGCTGTTGCTGTGCCAGGGATGTATTCAGCCCGGTAACCAGTCTGCGCTGCTGATAATCCAGCAACATTCTGCGCTCCTGCAGATATACCTCGGGTCCGGACAACGCCCGGCTTTGTGCCAGACGGTCCAGCCGTGCTCTGCGCTCAGACAGGGTACGCGCCATGCTCTGTCGCATACGAATCTCCAGCTGATGCAGCCGCTCATACAAATCGTTTTGATCGGGAACAGCCAGTTCCGCCGCATTGGACGGGGTGGCCGCACGCAGATCGGCCACAAAGTCGGCGATGGTCACATCGGGCTCATGTCCCACAGCAGAGATCACCGGAATGGTCGAGTCATAAATGGCTTGCGCCACGATTTCCTCATTAAAAGCCCACAGATCCTCCATAGAGCCGCCGCCGCGCCCGGTAATGATCAAATCGGCATCCATATTCGCATTGGCCCAATGGATGGCCCCGGCGATCTCACTGGCAGCCTCCTCCCCCTGCACGCGCACAGGGAGAATGGTCACCTTTGCCAAGGGCCACCGCGCGCCCAAAATGCGCAGCATATCCCGTACGGCAGCGCCCGCAGGCGAGGTCACCAGCAGGATCTTTTGCGGATAGGCCGGGATGGGCTTTTTGTGCGCCGGGTCAAACAGTCCGGCACGATTCAATTTCTCTTTTAACTGCTCAAACGCGGTATACAAATCGCCCACGCCGTCAGCGGTCAGCTTGGAGCAGTAGAGCTGGTACTGGCCATCCCGGGGGAATACCGCCACCCGGCCAAAGGCGATTACCTTCATGCCGTTTTCCGGCCGAAAACGCAAGGATTCCGCCTCACGGCGGAACATGACGCACCGAATGGTACCACCCTCGTCTTTCAACGAAAAATAGTGGTGACCCGAAGGATATGCCTTGTAATTGGAGATTTCGCCACGCACAAACAGGGCCGTAAGGTTACCGTCCCGATCCAGCAGATCCTTCAGATATTGGTTGACTTGTGAAACGGAATATACGTTCACGCCGTTTCCTCCCCAGTCAGCATACGGTGGGCCAAAATGGCAACACCCATGGCGTTGTCGGTGGAATATCTGGGCTGAGCAAATACCGCCTGCGGCATCCATTGGCGCAGACGTGTACTGGACGCTACACCGCCGGAGCAAATCACGTCCAGTTCCGGCCAGCGCTTCCAAGCCGCTTTTGTGGCCTGCTGCACCGCCCAGGCAATCGTGTCCAGCACATAGCAGGCCACACGCTCCGGCGTTTCACCCCGTTCAACCATGGCTTTGACCTGGTTTTCCACTCCAGACAAGGAAAAGGTCAGATCGTTGATCTTGACCTTAAAGTATTGCTCGATGGGCTGATCCTGCGTCAACGCGTCCAGCGCCTTGCCGGCCGGAAACGCCAGTTTCATTGCCTTGCCGGCCCGGTCGATCAACTGCCCGGCCGAGATATCGCTGGTTGCTCCAACGCATTGCGCCTTGACATTGCACCCCTGCGGCTCGACATAGAGCAGCTCGGTCGTACCCCCGGACAGATGCCAGGCCAGATGCGGCCGATTCAGCAAATCCATGCGCCCGGCCGACCAGGCCGCAGCCGCAATGTGTCCCTGCTGATGCGCACATGGAAAAAAGGGGACGCCAAGGACGTCGGCCAAGCAACGCCCAACGGTCTCCCCCGGTAAAAAACACGGCATATATGAGCCTTCCACCGCACGCGGGCGGGTGCTGGCACCAACGGCAGCAATCTCATGAAGCAGCCCTTGGCTGCGCAGAGCAGCGATCAGCTCGGGTAGCCGTTTGACGTGCTGAAACAGCGCATCACTCTGGCGCAGTCCCAGTGCTCCTTGGGGCACTTCAAGCAGCTTGCCGCAGTTTTCGCCGCCCCCGATACCGTCAAACACAGCAACCGATGTTGTGTAGTTGCTCGTGTCCAGACCCAGACAGACCGGCATGGTCAGTCCTCCTCCACCGTAGTGGAAGCCAGATCGGGAATGCTCTCGCCACGCACAAAGGAGCCCAAAATACCGTTGATAAACTTAACGGTCTCTTCGTCCTCGTATCCCTTGGCGATCTCCACCGCATCGTTAATGGCGGCGGCGTTGGGGATATCGGGCATATAGAGGATCTCATACATGGCTACGCGCATGACCGAAGCGGCGACCCGGCCGATACGGGAAAACTTCCAACCCACGGCATACTTTTCAATATAACCGTCCAGCTCGGCCCCGTGCTGAAACACGCCCTTGACCAGCGCGATGATATAATCCCGCTGCTTTTCGTTGGGATACTCGGCGTAAAGAGGCTCCTCCTCTCCCAACAGGGCAAAGTACTCCCTGGTAAAAAACTCTTCCAACAGCTTGTCCGCCGACAGGTCGGAAAAGCTCAGTTCAAAGGTAAAATGAATTGCAATTTCTCTGGCATTGGTTCTGGTCATAGCCGTTCCCCCATGTCTGTTTATTCTAATCAATTAATTATATATGCACTGGGCCAAAAAAGAAACCCCGAATTCTCCGTTTTTTCGCTTTCTGACAAGAAAAAAACATTGAGCGGAAAAATCCGCCCAATGTTTATCTCACCGTGTTTCAGCGGGGAAACGACACGCCGGTCACATGGACATTGACACTGTCCACACGCAGACCGGTGGTGTTTTCCACCGCACTGGCGACCGCATCCTGCACAGCACGACCCACATCGGGAATGACATGACCGTACTTGACCAGGATTGCCACCTGAATGGTCACCACTTCGTCCGCCACCTGAACGCTGATCCCACGACCGAGCTTCTTGTTGCCCATCAGCTCGGCCAATTCACCGGGCAGACCGCAGGTCAGACCGCTGACACCTTCCACTTCCTGTGCCGCCGCGGCAGCAATGACCGCCAAAACTTCTTCCGATATATGGATGTTTCCCATCTCGTCCGGCCGGGAAACATATTCCTTCATTTCACCCACAATATACACGCTCCTTTTTTGTGATACGGGTTTTCATTATTTTACCACAAAAAAGAAAAATTACAAGAGATAGTTTTGCTTAAGGCACGGATTCTGCTGGCCGTCGCCTTACGGCTGCGCTTCAATAATTTTGATCTGCGCCGCACTCAAGCCGGTTTCTTCCTTGACAATTTCCGTGATGCGTGCGGTATCCATATCGGTCAATCCATCCTCTACCGCTGCCACCACAATACTGGCACTGGAATCACCAATAAAGCAAATGCAGTCCTGATACCCCTTTGCTGTGATCAGATTTTCAATCTGGGCTTCCGAGAGCGTGTTGGACGCCATAGTCTGGATCCCGGCATTCGCCTGATCCTTCATGGTTTGGTCTGCACCCTGGTCCGCGGCGGCATCCTGCAAAAGAGAAAGCGCGGAATCCCGTGCCTGCTGACGGTTGAGCCGTGCCGAGGAAAAGTAGCCCGTTTGCGCAGCGCTTTGCGGCACGGCTTCATCTTTTTTGTCCTGCAGTAAGGGATCATCCGTATTACCCGACACCAGCGCTGCCTCACCCAACAGCTTCCCTCCGGCCGATTTCGAGCCGGCTTCCACCTCCTGCCCGTAGGACCAGTTGAGATAGACCGCCGCACAGACAAACAGTACCATAGCGGCCACCACCACATTTCGTTTCCAAACCTTCATTCCAATTCCTCACTTTCCTTTACAAATGGATATTTTGTCCGCTCCAAGCCCGGTCAGAGCCGATACCGCCTTGGTCAGCTCCAGCCGCACCGTTGGATCTCCTCCTCCGCTGGTCACCACCAGCGCCCCCTGAAACTTCGGATAAACCTGCTCAATCAGCACCGCCTCCTGCTTTCCCGACCCGGTGGAGATGACCACCGTCTTCGTTTCCCGCTGCAGCGCCGTCCCCTCCTGCTCCATACTGGTGTCTTGCGCCCATACACGCTTCATTCCGCTTTCCACGGTCAGCATGACCCGCACCCGGCCGGCCCCCTCAATGTGCGCCAGCGACTCGGCCAGCTTTTGTTCCATTGCCTTGACGGAAAATTCTTCTCCCACCGCTGCCACCGGCTCTTGTTGCGTGTCTGCATCCCGTGATGCAGGCAGCAGCATCAGCAACACCCCGGCCAGAATCACCAGGATGATGTACTTATACCGCCCCAGCTTCTCCCAAATCTGTTTTCCCTGCGCACGCAGCGCATCCATTTCCTTCACGGTTTCTCGATCCTTTCGTACTGCTGGTTTTTTGCCGGAATAGCCAGTTCACGCTGGATCACTCGGCACAGCGCTTCGACCTGCCCGGCGGTAAATGTGCCACACACCCGAACCGATGCAGGATATGAATTACCTGTATCGTCCCGTTGGCAGCTTACCTCCACCGTGCAGGGCATGCCCAATTCCTCCGCCTTGTCCAGAATATATGCACCGGTTTGCTCGGCTATGATCGCTTCCATCAGTCTTTGATTTTCTGTTTCTAACGCCCGGCTGTATCCAACGGCTTCCAAACGATAATTGGCCAAACTGCCTGCCAGCATTGCATCATCCAGCGTTACCACAGGCCGCAAAATGGCAAGGATGAGAAGCAGTCCTCCTGCCAGTTTACCGACTTTTTTGATCGCTCCCTCCGGCGCAAGTACATCTGCCACAGCGGCGATCATGGCCGTGGCAGTAATTCCCATCAACCAGCTTCGAATCAGTTCCATCATACGCCTGCCACCTTGATTGCCGAGACCATGGACACCAGCAACAGCAGCGCACAAGCCCCCGTCATGCCCAGAACCAACCCAAACGCACCGCCGATCCCGTCAATCAGACCGGTCAGGCGTGCGCCTGCCACCGTGGCCGAAAGCGTCGCAGTCATCTTATACACCAGGTAATGAATGCCCAGTTGAAGAAATGGGATCAGACACATTCCCAACACGACCAGCATACCGAACACTCCCACCGAGTTTTTCAAAATACCGGCCCCGGCCAGTACAGTTTCCGCCGCATCGGATAAAATGCCGCCCACCACCGGGACCATGCTTGACATGGTAAATTTGGCCGCCTTGACGGTCATGGCATCGGTTGTCCCTGCGATCACACCACTTACCGTCAAATAACCCACAAAGGCAAGCAAAACAGCGCCCAACACCGATGTCACGACCCATTTCAGCGTTCCGGCGATCCGTTTTAATCCCTCGTTTCCGACTGCCGCATGTGCGGTGCACGCAGCAAGGTAGGCATATACCAACGGCAGCAGCAGGCGGTTGATCAAGCTCATAAGTACATCGGAAAAAAGCATAGCCGCCATCTGTCGTGCCGCTGCGCCCAAGGGCGCGCCGGACGCTGCCGTCACTGCCGCTACGGTGGGCAACAGGACTTTGGAAAAGGCCTCCATTTTCTCAATAACCTCGTCCCCCAACCCGATCAGTGCGTTGGCATCCGTGACCGCTACCGCTGTGATCGCCAGCGCCGCCGCCACCGATACCGCCTGCATGGTTTTTCCATTACCGCACGCCGCCGTTGTTTCGACCAGACCGGCCAACAACACAATAACCAACAGCAACACGCCGCTGCGCAGCGCTCTTCGCACGATTCCGCGAATCGATTCCGTTCCGGTATCTAACAGCGACCGAAGTCCGTCATCCAAATCGGCCGGTTGCGTCCAATCTACCTCGGGGGCATACTCCTGTGCTGCTTGCTGCAGGCCTTCCAAATCAAGCGCGTTTGCCTGATCGCTTAAAATGTCCTCCGTATTCACGGCCGCAGCGCTTCCCGACAGAAGAAAAATGCTCAAAACGAGTAGCAAGCAAATTCGCTTTACAGCAGCTCCAACACCACAGAAAGTACGCTTTCCAACAAAGGCAGACATACAAACATCGCTCCTGCCGCCCCGGCGATCTCCACAAAGGCTGCGATGGCCCCCTCCTTGGCGTCCCGGCAAAATTCGGCCGCCACTTTTGTTATGATGGCGATGCCTACTGTTTTGATCACCGGCATCACCACCGCAGGCGCCAGACCGGCCGTGTCGGCCAAGCGCTCCATCAGTTCCGTGGCACGCTTGAGCGCAGGCATGGAGCACGCCAAAATCATAGCTCCGGCCAAACAACCCAGCACCAGCCCCAGCTCTGGCGTCTGCTTTTTGACCATCACGGCACACAGGGCGGCAATCACGGCAAGGGCCGCAATTTTCACGATATCTTCCATATTTCATAATCCAAACAAGGTCTTGACCAGACTGAACAGGTCGGAAATTTCCTGCACCACCATCATTAAAACCACCACAAGCCCGGCCAGCGTGGTCATGGTGGCCTGCTCGTCCCGCCCCGAGCGGGATAACACTTGATTCAATACGGAAACCAGAATGCCGATGGCTGCGATTTTGAAAATCAGATCTACGTCCACGCGATATCCACTACCTTCCTCTTCTTATGTGATGGTTGATTCTATGGACAAGCGGACAGTTTTATGACTACCGTTTTTCCTGTCGGCTAAATTGCCACTTCTTCGCAGCGATCGTGCACGGATCGTTTTGCAAAACAGCCAACACTTTTTTACTTTGACCTGTTGAATTCTCGGGCAAATTGTGGTATTATAACACACATTCGAGCGTTAATATGCTTGCAGGATCGAATGATGCAAGACATATTCTTTGATTTGCGCAACAGAAAGACTGTGAATCTTATGAATCCATCCGAGATCATTCTTGAAGTGAAAGACCTTTGTGTAGAGTTCCAGACGACAGAAGGTACCGTTCGTGCGGTAAATCGGCTGGACTATTTTTTGCGTAAAGGCGAAAAATTGGGCATCGTGGGCGAAAGCGGAAGCGGCAAAAGCGTCTCCTCGCTTGGTGTGATGGGACTGATCCCAAATCCCCCCGGTCGCATCACGCAGGGCCAGATCCTCTACAAAGGAAAGGATCTGGTCAACTGCACCGAAAAGGAAATGCGAGCCATTCGTGGAAATGAGATCTCCATGATTTTCCAGGAACCCATGACCTCCTTGAACCCCATCGTTCCCTGCGGCAAGCAAATCGCCGAGCCGCTGCGCCTGCACCGTGGACTGAGTAAGAAGGAAGCCATGCGTGAGGCCATCGAAATGATGAAGGCCGTCGGCATTGCCAACCCCGAGGTGCGTGCCAGGGAGTATCCCCATCAAATGTCCGGTGGTATGCGCCAGCGTGTCATGACCGCCATGGCTTTGGCGTGTCAGCCCCAGATCCTCATTGCCGACGAACCCACCACCGCGTTGGATGTCACCATTCAGGCCCAGATCCTCGATCTCATTCGCAAACTGAACAAGGACATGGGTACCGCCGTAGTGTTTATCACCCACGATCTTGGCGTGGTCAACGAGTTGTGCGACACCGTGATCGTGATGTACAACGGCCGCATTGTTGAGCGCGCTTCGGTGGAGGATCTTTTCCAAAAGCCGCTGCACCCCTACTCCATTGGTCTTCTCAACGCCATCCCCCGGATCACCGAGGAGCGTGCCGCGCTGGAGACCATCAAGGGCGCAGTTCCTAACCCGACCGAGCATTTGGACGGCTGTTCCTTCTGGCCCAGATGCCCCCATTGTACCGATCGTTGCAAAACCGAAACTCCCCCTCTGTGCCAGATGGGAGAAGATCGTTCCGTTTTGTGCTGGCTCTATGCCGAAGATAAAGGAGGCGTGAGCACACATGAGTGAAACCAGCCAAGTGCTGATGAAGGCAGACCATGTAAAGGTATATTTCAAAAGCAAGAACCGTCGCCACGGCATGGTGAAGGCCGTAGATGATGTTTCCTTTGAGATCATGCGCGGCGAAACCTTTGGCGTTGTGGGCGAAAGCGGATGCGGCAAGTCCACACTGGGCCGAACGCTGGTGCATCTTTTGACGCCGGTGGATGGCGAAATTTATCTGGAGGGAAATTGCATCTCTGAAATGAGCGCGCAGGCGCTCAAGCAGATGCGAAAGGATGTTCAGATCATTTTCCAGGACCCCTCCGCCAGTCTGAACCCTCGTCGAACCATTCGGCAGATTTTGATGGAACCCTTTCAGATCCACGATCTCGGCCGTAGCATCGATGTGGAACAGCGGATTTTGGAGCTGATTCAACTGGTCGGTCTGGACACATATCATCTCAGCCGCTACCCCCATGAGCTTTCCGGCGGCCAAAAGCAGCGTGTGGGCATTGCCCGCGCACTGGCACTCGAGCCAAAGATCATCATCTGCGATGAGGCGGTTTCCGCTTTGGACGTATCGGTTCAGGCTCAGGTGCTCAATCTGCTTCAGGAATTGAAGGCAAAGCTGGGTTTGACCTATTTCTTCATCTCGCACAATCTGAATGTGGTGTATCAGATCAGCGACCGGGTGGCCGTTATGTATCTGGGTAAAATCGTGGAGCTGGCCAATTACGACGCACTCTACGACAAACGCTATCACCCCTACACCGAAGCGCTTCTGTCGGCCATCCCCCGTATGGATGCCGGCGAAAAGAGTGAGCGCATCCATCTGGACGGCGAGCTTCCCAGTCCCTCCAATCCACCCAGCGGCTGCCGATTCCACACCCGTTGTCCCCGGGCGACCGATCGATGCCGGCAGGAGGAGCCGGTGCTGCGTGAGCTGGAGCCAAACCATCTGGTGGCCTGCCATCTGTACGATTGATTTGGAGCTTCTTCCCTTTCTAAGGGAATTCTCAACACATTTAAGGAGGAATTTGCAATGAAACGAAGAATTTTGACTCTGCTTCTTGCTGCAGCCATGGTCGTTGGACTGTGCGCCTGCGGTGGGAACAACCCGGGTGCCGGCGACGCCGGCAACGTGGTCGTGATCGCCATGGGTTCCGGCTTTGACACCATGGACCCCGGCCACTGCTACGAAAAGTATCCTGCTCTGGTTATCAACGCCTGCTACGAGAACCTGTTCAAGTTCTACTCCAACGACGGCGCCGCCGAGGCCTGCCTGGCGGAGTCTTACGAGTTCTCCGAGGACAACCTGACTCTGACCATCAAGTTGCGTGAAGGCGCTACCTTCGCCAGCGGCAACCCCGTCACCTCCGCTGACGTTAAGTTCAGCCTGGATCGCACCAAGAATCTGAAGGGCAACCCCTCCTTCATCACCGATACCATCGCCAGCGTGGAAACGCCCGATGCTCAGACGGTCGTCATCAACCTGACCCAGCCCGACTCGGCCATCATCTCCAAGCTGACCTACTCCGCTCTGGCCATTCTGGACAGCGCTGTGGTCATGGAGAAGGGCGGCACCTCCGGCGAGGACGCTGCCACCGCCGACACCGCACAGGGTTATCTGGACACCACTTCCGCCGGCAGCGGCAAGTATGTCATGACCAGCTATATCCCCGACAGCGAGATCGTTCTGGAGCGCAACCCCAACTACAGCGGCACTCCCACCAACGTGGACAAGTACATCATTAAGATCCAGCCCGATGCCAACACCCAGATGATGACTCTGGCCGGTGGCGACATCGACATCGCGCTCAATCTGACCAAGGACACCATTTCCGAACTGGCCGGCAACAGCTCCGTCACGCTGGCTCCTTCCGCTTCCAAGACGGTTTCCTTCCTCATGATGAACATGGACGAGCAGTATGGCGGCCCTGTTTCCAATCCCCTGGTTCAGCAGGCCATCCGCAAGGCTGTTGACTACGCCGGCATCCAGGCTTTCTGCGGCGAAGGCACCGCCACTCCCTACAGCTTCATCCAGACCAGCTTCATGGGTGCCAAGGGCGAGCGTCCCGTTGATTACACCAACATTGAAGAGGCCAAGCAGCTTCTGACCCAGGCCGGCTATCCCGACGGCTTCACCATCGACATGACGGTTTCCGATCTGGCTATGGAGGGCATCCTGCTCACCGATCTGGCTCAGAAGGTCAAGAGCGACCTGGCTCAGATCGGCATCACGGTCAACATCGTTCCCCTGCCCTGGGCTGCCGGTTACGGCGACCAGTATCGCGACGGTACTCTGGGCTTCACCGTAATGTACTGGGGCATCGACTACAACGATCCCAATGTTCAGCTGGAGTTCCTGCCCGGCGCTCTGGTCGGTCTGCGTGCCGGTTGGACTGCCGAGATGGATCCCGAGCTGAGCGACATGTACAACCAGGCTATGGCCGCCATGGATAACGACGCCCGTTCCGCCATCCTGGCTGCCGCCCAGGAGGGCACCTATGAAAACGGTCCCTTCCTGATGATCGCCCAGGCTCCCCTCTTCCTGGCGTACAACAACCGCCTCACCGGCGTTGAGTTCTCCGACCCCTATGCCATCGATGTAACGCTTATCAACGTAGCTGAGTAATTGTTTCTCCCCGAAGCAGACCTTTGGGTCTGCTTCGGGGAAGTTTCATCGGTGTTTTCGAGAGATCGTATTTTCCGAAATGCGACCCCTCGAAAGTACCGGCTTTCTTCTTTGCAATCAAACGAGGTGAACTTTATGGACACATTAAAATTTATCGGAA
Source organism: Oscillospiraceae bacterium (assembly GCA_045602885.1). Classification (GTDB taxonomy): domain Bacteria; phylum Bacillota; class Clostridia; order Oscillospirales; family Oscillospiraceae; genus JAJPXI01. Next base: position 12,471 of record JAZSCJ010000138.1, on the reverse strand, counting down.
AGCGTTTGTTATATCTTCTGGTGATGCTTTTCGGAGTGGCCACTTTGGTTTTTATTCTGACCAAGTGCATCCCCGGTAACCCCATCACGGCCAATTTGAGCCAGCGCGCCTTGAGTGACCCGGAAGTGGTGGCCGCCTACACCGCGCGATATGGTTTGGATAAACCGTACATCGTTCAGTACGTCTACTACATCCGCAACCTCCTCCAATTGGATCTGGGCACGTCCATCCGCACAAACGCCCCCGTCCTTGCCGAGCTGTCTCGCTGCTTCCCGGCCACCATTGAGCTTGCGATTGTTTCCATCCTGTTTGCCACAGTGTTCGGTATTCTGTTCGGCATCGTCAGCGCCATCAAGCGAAACAGCATCCTTGACCAGATCGTTCGCGCCATTTCGGTCACAGGCGTCAGCGTGCCCAGCTTTTGGTTTGCCTTGCTGGCTCTCTACTTCCTTTACTTTAAACTGGGCCTCTTCCCCGGTCCGGGTCGGCTGAGCGTGATGTTTTCTGCTCCCACCCACGTGACCGGACTGTACGTTCTGGACAGCTTGCTGGAAGGTAATTTCCCCAAAGCTTGGGACGCCTTTACGCACTTGATCCTTCCCGCTTCGGTTCTGGCTGCGTTTACCATGGGTCTGATCACACGTACGACCCGCTCCAATCTTCTGGATGTCATGTCCATGGATTACATCCGTACCGCCCGTGCCAAGGGTTTGGGCCAGGTTCGCCTGATCACCCACCACGCGCTGGGCAATGCGCTGATTCCAGTTCTTACGGTCATTGGACTGGGTTTTGGCAACCTTTTGGGCGGCATGGTACTTGTGGAAACCATTTTCAGCTGGCCGGGCGTGGGACAATTTGCCTATGAGTCGGTCATGTCGAATGACTTTCCTTCGATCATCGGCGTTTCCCTGCTGGTTGCGCTGAATTATATGGTCATTAATACCATTGTGGATATTTTGTACGGGTGTATTGATCCCCGAGTGAGGTATAGCTGATGGGTCGGTCATTGAAAAAGCTCTTTCGCTCCAACTATTTATTTACGTTCGGCGTATTCATCTGCCTGTTTTGGATTATCATGGCCATTCTGGCCCCTTGGGTTGCACCGTATGATCCCGTTGCGCAGGACATCAATCTCATGCTCAAGCCCCCTTCCGCAGCACACATCTTCGGAACGGACAACTTTGGCCGTGATATTTTCAGCCGCGTCATCTACGGTGGCCGCTACTCCCTGCTTGCGGGGTGTGTCACCGTTATCATCGCCGGTCTGATCGGCACTTTCTACGGTGCGATTGCCGGCTATGTCGGCGGCAAATTGGATAATGTTATGATGCGTTTTTCCGAAATGATCCTCTCCTTCCCCTCCTTGATCCTGGCTATGATCATCAACGCCGTAATGGGTTCCAGCCTGTTCAACACCATGTTTGCGCTGGTCATTGTCGCCTGGCCCACCTACGCCCGACTGATGCGAAGCGTGGTTTTGAGCGTTAAGGAAAACGAATACATCGCAGCGGCCGAGGCGCTGGGTGCCTCTCGTATCCGTATTCTCATGAAAGAGATCATCCCCAACAGCATCAGCTCGGTGCTTATCATGGCTACGACTGATCTGGGTAACCAGATCCTCATGTTCTCCACCCTCAGCTTTCTGGGTCTGGGCTCTGCCCCTCCGACGCCGGAATGGGGCATGATGGTCTCCGACGGTGTTGACTACTTTAATAAGTTTTGGGTTGCCGGCTTCCCCGGTCTGGCTATCTTCTCTATGGCCATTGGCGCCAACTTTATTGGTGACGGTATGCGTGACCTGCTGGACCCAAAGCTGAGAAAGCAGTTTTAACGGAATCTTGAAAAAAGGAGAAGTGTTGCGCTTCTCCTTTTTTATACCGCTTACAAGGAGAGTTGCTTATGAAAGAAAACCGAGTCCAACGTGTGCTGCACACACTCAAGGCAGACGGCATTCCGCAAATGCTGATCGTGGATCCCATGTCCATCTATTATTTTACCGGGGTATATAATGAACCCTTTGAGCGGTTCTTCGGGTTGCTGCTGCGTCAGGATGGACGCCATGTGCTGTTTCTCAACCGGTTGTTCACCGTGCCGCAGGACATTGGTGTGGAAAAGGTCTGGTACGATGACACCGACGCTGTCATGGATATCGTCGCCGGCTATTTGGATGCATCTTCTGTCTTGGGTGTAGACAAGGATCTCAAGGCCCGGTTCCTGCTGCCCCTTATGGAAAAACAGGCGGCTTCCGGCTTCCGTAATACCTCTCTGGCGGTGGATACCACCCGAGCCATCAAAGACTCGTCTGAGCAGGAGTCCATGCGCCTGTCCTCCCACATCAACGACATGGCCATGGCACGTTTTAAAGCGCTGATCCATGAGGGGATCACCGAAAAAGCAGCCGCCGAACAAATGCTTTCCATCTATCAAGAGCTGGGTGCCGATGGGGTTTCCTTTGATCCCCTAGTCGCCTTTGGCGCCAACGCCGCCGATCCGCACCACAGCCCGGACAATACCGTGTTGAAGCCGGGTGATGTCGTCCTTTTTGATGTGGGCTGTATCAAGGACGGGTACTGCTCGGACATGACACGCTGCTTCTATTATCGCCAGGTTTCCCCGGCCCATCGTGAAATCTACGAAATCGTCCGTCAAGCCAATGAGCTTGCCATTGCGCTGATTCGTCCCGGCGTTCCCCTTTGCCAACTGGATCAAGCGGCTCGGGATCACATTACCGCCAAGGGGTACGGCCCGCAATTCAACCACCGGCTGGGTCATTTTATCGGCTTGAGTGAACACGAGTACGGCGATGTGTCGGCGGTCAGCGATCAGATCGCCCAGCCCGGCATGATCTTCTCCATTGAACCGGGCATCTATCTACCCGGAGAAACCGGTGTTCGTGTGGAGGATCTGGTGCTGGTCACCGAGGATGGTTGCGAGATCCTCAATCATTACAGCAAAGAACTGGAAATCATCGAGTGAGGTATGCTATGAATCCGAAAGCAACGCTTTATATGGCCAACGGAAAACATATCGTTCTGGAGCTTCTTCCGGAGCACGCACCCAACACGGTAAACAGCTTTATCCATGTCGCCTCCCGTGGCTTGATGGATCATCACGCCATTCAGCGCATCGTGCCCGGAAATTGGGTGGATATCAGCTACAATGCCTTTGGAAAGAAGGATGCGCAATATCTGATCCCCAACGAATTTGAGCTTCACCCGGACTTGGAACCGCTGGAATCACATCCGGGTGTCGTGTGCATGGGCGGCTACGGCGAGGCAGGGCTTGCCAGTTGCGAGTTCTTCTTCCCCCTGCGGGACTGCCCTGAGCATAAGGGCATTTATCCTGTGTTCGGCCGTGTACTGGAGGGCATGGATGAGATCCGGCGTCTGGAAACGGTGAAAACCGTCCCCGTTGCCTTCCCCTTGGAGGGCGTGGAGGTAAACGAGCCGGTGGAGCCGGAAATCATCCTTCGGGTTGAACTGGAGCTTTACGGCGAAACATACCCCGAACCCGTAAAGGTGGAGAACCCTGTCCTCCCGGCCTGTTGGCTCTGATTCTACCAAATACAAATCAAAGAACGGGTCGGAAACCATGATAGTTTCCGACCCGTTCTTTCTCTCCAATTGCTCATCTGATACAGTCTACGCCAATATAATCGCAAGAAACATCCCCCCTGCAACCGCCAAAGTGCCGTACATTTTCCCCTGGCCCTGTCGCTTTGCCAGCGCATCGGCCCGGTGCTCGGCAAGCTGCGCACAAACTGAAGTAATGGCACGGCGCTGGCTTTGCACATCAAATCGCCCCAACGCAGTTGCAAGGGAACTAAGAAGCACAAAATCGCACGGCTGCAGCGCAGTCAGTTCCGCTCTTGCGGCCGATTCCCATACCTCTGCAAAGGAGCAGCCCCGTTGCAGGGCATCCATGTTTTGTGCGCACACACGAAGAAACCCATCCACCGGGGCCCGGGCGTTTCGTGCTGCTTGCGCAATCAGTTCTTTCATGGGCGAGCATCGAAAATCCAGCTCACGTTCCATTCGCTCCAGTACCTCGATCAGCGCCCCCAGGGTCTGTACACGCATGTCCATTTTTCTGACTGCGGCAAGTCCAAGCCCGGCACTTCCGACAAGCAGGCATACCACACCGATCCACTTTAGCACATCAAATCCTCCAAACGGTAGCAACGACCAGCGTCCTTTCGCTCGATATATAGCACCTTATCAAAGATGCGCCGCTGCAAAAGCTGGGCGTAAAGGGGTCTGCGCCGCAGATCCTCCGGGTTCGACCCGTGGGCGGTAGCCAGCAGCACCGCACCGCATCCTGCCGCTATTTCCAACGCATGGATGTCCTCGGGCGCTGTGATCTCATCCACGGCCAGAACCTGCGGATTCATGCCGCGCAAGAGCATCATCAGTCCATCCGCCTTACTGCAACCATCCATTACATCGGTATGCAGCCCCAAATCAAACTGTGGCACGCCCTGGTACAGCGCCCCCACCTCCCCCCGTTCATCGGCAACCCCAACGCGCACCGCCGGGCCGCCCACCCCGTCAGACAGCCCACGGATCAAATCGCGCAGCAGGGTGGTCTTTCCCGATCCCGGCGGCGCAAGGATCAGCAGCGAGGAAAGCGCTTTTTGTCGGCGCATCTGACACAACACGTCGTTTCCAATCCCGGGAATTTGCCGGGCAATACGAAGGTTCAGCGAGGACAGTTCCCGAAGATTATGCACTGCATCCTCCCGCACCACCGCCGTACCGCACAAGCCCACACGGTGACCGCCCTGCACCGTAATAAAACCATGACGCACCCGTTCCAATGCGGTATGGGCGGATGCTTCGGTGGCAATTTCAAGCACGGCGCGCAAGTCACCCGGCGTCATAAGAGGGCCTCCCGGTATGGTGACCGTCCTTTCCGGTAGCGTAACCGCAATCGGTCTTCCGGCACGCAGGCGCAGCTCCTCTGTCACGACCTGCACCGACCGTGGCAATGACAGCACAGGCTGCCGTATTCCACGCGGAAGCAACCTTGCAACCTGTTCAAAGGGCGTGGTGTCATCCATGCGCTTTCCCTCCTGTCTTTGGTATGTCTTATTTCTATGCGAACTTGTCCAAAAACAGAACAAAAAACGGTCTTCACACCACAGCGTGAAGACCGTTTTATATTTTGCTCTATGTTTAGTTTTTGACCCAGCTTTCCTCGATCTCATGCTTCTTGGCACGAGTCATCAGCTCGGTAATAACAACACGAGGATCGCGCTCTTCATACAGCACCTCATACGCTGCCTGGGCAATAGGCATCTCCACACCCAGTTTGTCAGCCAAGGTCTTTGCGGTAGCCGCTGCATAATAACCCTCGACCACGCCGCCGCTTTCCTTCAGTGCCTGCTCCACCGGCGTACCCTTGCCGATCAGAATACCGCAACGGCGATTACGGGAGTGCTGGGAGCAGCAGGTCACGATCAAATCGCCCACACCGGCCAAACCGGCAAAGGTCTCTTTGCGACCGCCCATTGCCACACCCAGACGAGCCATCTCGGTCAGTCCTCGGGTCATCAACATGGCCTTGGTATTATCGCCATAGCCCATGCCATCCACACAACCGGCACACAGTGCAATGATATTTTTCAGCGCAGCGCCCAGTTCCACACCAAGCACATCGTCGGAAGCGTAGACACGGAAACGCTCATTCATAAACAGATCTTGCACCAGTTCGGCAGCCTGCTGATTTTCCGAGGCGGAAACCACAGCAGTAGGCACACGACGACCTACCTCCTCGGCATGGGAGGGGCCACACAGCGCAACCACAGGACACCCCTCAGGCACCTCCTGCTCCACCACTTGGGTCAGCGCCAGCGACGTATCTTTCTCAATGCCCTTGGACACCAGAACCACGGCCGTTCCCGGGTCCAGCAGCGGCGCTATCTGGTGTGCTGTGCTGCGCACCGCAAAAGAAGGAGTGGCAAGCACCACAACTTTACATCCCTTGACGCAATTGAGATCTGTCGTGAATTCAAGTTCTTCTGGGAGTACAACGCCCTTAAGCATGGGGTTTTCACGAGTTTGCCGCAAAACGTCCGACTCTTCCTGTGAATACGACCACAGACTCACATCGTTTCCGTTTTCCAACAGCACCAATGCCAGTGCAGTACCCCAGCTTCCGCTGCCAACAACAGAGACTTTCATTGCCCGACCTCCTTTTTACGGTGAAGCGAGAATTTGGACTCGGTTCCCTTCACAAGCCGCACGATATTTCCACGGTGTCCCCACAAAAGCAGCACACCGCAAACGGCAGCCAAAAGAATACAGAATACATCCTTGAACACAAAGCCAACTGCAATGGGGAAGGTCAGACCGGCCCAGCAGGAACCCAGGGACACATACCGGGTCAGCAATACCAGGACGATAAAACCGCCCCATACCACCAGCGCCACGCGCCAATCTACCATGATAGCAACCGCGCCGCCGGACAAAACACCCTTGCCGCCCTTGAATTCAAACATACAGGGAAATGCATGACCCAAAAGGCAAAACACACCGCCCCAAAGCTTGCCCACGGCAACCATATGCGCAGCCCCGTGGCCGATCACATGGCCCAGAATCCAAATTCCAAGCAGTACAGAAATGACCGCCTTCAGAACATCGCACAAAATAACTACAGCAGCCAGCTTTCCGCCAAAGGTGCGGTGGAAATTGGTCAATCCGGCGTTGCCGCTTCCGTGGTTGCGCACATCATCACGCAGGATATATTTCGAAACAATCACCGCACCGTTAAAGCAGCCGAGGAAATAGGATGCGATCGCCACCAAAATGGCGCTGCCCAGCGTGATCAGAACCAATCCGCTCATTCCAAAATCGGCCTGCAGCCAGCTCACACAATCGTATATCTTTTGAGCCATCAGTCGTTATCTCCCTTCTGGCGTATGGTCAGCCGTACGGGAGTTCCCTCCAGGCCAAATGTATTTCGGATCTGGTTTTCCAGATATCGTTGATAGGAGAAATGGAACAGCTTGGCATCGTTGCAGAACACCACAAAATGAGGCGGTTTGATGCCGACCTGCGTCATATAATAGATCTTCAAGCGGCGACCCTTATCGGTGGGCGGCTGTACACGGGCCGTGGCGTCAGCCAGCACCGAATTGAGCATACCGGTGGTAATGCGCATGGCTGCCTGCTCGCTGACATAGTTGATCAGATCAAACAGCCGATCCACCCGCTGTCCGGTCAGAGCCGAAATGAATACGATGGGTGCATAGGTCATGTAGGACAGGTCCCGGCGCACATCGTTGCGCATACGGTCCATGGTCTTGTCATCCTTCTCGATGCCATCCCACTTGTTGACCACGATAATGCAGGCTTTGCCTGCCTCATGGGCCAGACCGGCCACTTTGGTATCCTGCTCGGTAACGCCTTCGTTGGCGTCGATCATAATCAGACAGACATCGGCACGCTCAATGGCCATAGTGGCACGCAAAACGGAAAACTTCTCAATGCGGTCATCCACCTTGGACTTTTTGCGCATACCAGCCGTATCGATGAGCACATATTTGCCCTTTTGATTTTCGAAATAGCTGTCTACCGCATCACGAGTGGTGCCGGCCACATTGGAAACAATAACACGCTCTTCACCCAGAATGCGATTGACCAGCGAGGACTTGCCCACATTGGGCTTGCCGATGAGAGCCTCTTTGATGAAGTCCCCGTCCTCCTGCTCGGAATCCTGGCTCGGAAAGTATTTGACACACTCGTCCAGCAGATCGCCGGTGCCATGGCCGTGGACGGCCGACAGGGCAATGGGATCGCCCAGACCCAGATTGTAAAACTCGTAAATGTCGGGGTCTTCCGCGCCGATGCGGTCCATTTTATTGACGGCCAGCACCACCGGCTTGCGGGAGCGCAGCAGCATATTGGCCACCTCATGGTCGGCGGCGGTCAAGCCGGTCTTGATGTCGCAGACAAAGACGATCACCGTAGCGTTTTCAATGGCGATCTCTGCCTGATGGCGCATGAACAGCAAAATCTCGTTGTCGGTACCCGGCTCGATACCACCGGTATCCACAACGTCAAAGGTATGACCGCACCATTCCGCCTCGGCATACAGACGGTCACGGGTCACGCCGGGTGTGTCCTCCACAATGGAAAGACGCTGCCCTACCAGCTTATTAAACAGCATGGACTTGCCCACATTGGGTCGGCCCACAATGGCTACAAGAGGCTTTGGCATATCTTATAGCCCTCCTTCTCGAATTTCAAAGATAGCGTCACACAAATCAAATCCGTCTTGATTGACGGCAATCACTTCCACGCCCAGCTCCCGGGCCACGTCGGCAAGGGTGATATCGTCCAGGAAAACGTCTTCCCCATGGCGGAGCATATTGACCGGGATCAGCAGCCGCTGACCCAAGTCACGTCCTTTTAATTGTGCGATCAAATCACCGCCGGTCACCAGACCGGACACGGTAATGCTCTCACCCAGGAAGTGATTGACAATAGGATAAACACTCCCCTTAGTATGGCATTTCTCGGCCGCAGTGTCAACAATTTCCTCCATCCATGCCCCGGCATCCACACCGCAGGCAATGCTGTACGGACGCACGGATTCGATCTCGTCCGCCAGACGCAGCGCCGCATCAAATTCGGTGCGCAGCAGACGCAGCATACCCACGCCGTTTTCCAGCTGGGTATAGTCTTCAAAGTATTCATCTTCGGGAATGGCCCGTTCCGCGCGCAGATAGAATTCATCCGAGCACCAGAAGATACGGCTGCCATGCTCCTCCAGACAGCGCTGGGCAAACTGCTCCACCATGTCCACTACTGCCGCCGCCTTGGCCTTGTCGTACGGCTTCAGATCATACAGCCCTTCCCGATGACGGGTCAATCCCACCGGAACGATGGAAACACTGTTGACATAGGGGTACAACGCCAGCAAATCCTCCATGGAACGCATTAGGTGCTCCCCATCGTTGATGCCGGGACAGGCCACGATCTGGCAGTTCATAGTGATGTGCGCATCGGCAAAGCGCTTCATGTGCTCCAGAATCATTCCGCCGTTGCGATGCCCCAACATCATGGCACGCAGTTCCGGCTCGGTGGCGTGGACCGAAATGTTGATGGGCGACACACGCAACTCCACAATGCGATCCAATTCGCGCTGGGACAGGTTGGTCAGCGTAATGTAGTTGCCCATCAGAAAGGACAAGCGTGCGTCGTCATCCTTAAAATACAGCGTATCACGCATGCCGCGGGGCAGCTGATCCACAAAGCAGAAAATGCAACGGTTGGCGCAACAGCGTGCCTTGTCCATGAGATAGGTCTCGAAATTGAGCCCCAGCTCCTCGCCCTCCTGCTTGCGGATCTTGACGGTGCGCTCTTTGCCGTTGGGCGTTTGGAGCACCAGCGCAAGCTTGCTGTCATAGGTATAAAATTTATAATCCAAAACATCCACAATGGGGTGGCCGTTGACCTGAAGCAGCGTTTCCCCTTCCTTAACGCCTGCACGACGTGCCGGGCTGTGGGCATCAATGGATTGTATCACCGTCATGGACATGGGCATTCTCCCCCTTTTAGATGTATTCTAACCGATTTCCGGGCAAAAAGAAAGAGGGGACATACTCCCCTCTTCTTTTTGCTGTTTGATTATTCCGCTGCGGCGTTGCCGTACTCACGGCCCTTGTAGGTCATGCAGGACTTGCAGATGCGATGGGGCACATGCAGAGCGCCGCACTTGGGGCAAGTGGACAGGGCGGGGGCCTCCAGCTTCCAGACGGAGCTGCGGCGCTTGTTCCGACGCTGCTTGGATACTTTACTCTTGGGGACTGCCATATTGACACCTCCTTAGATAAATGCCGAACGGCACATGTTACAATAATCAGGTATCCTGCTCAAAAAACTTGGCCAGGTCCGCCAGGCGGGGATCCACAACCCGCTGGCATTGACATTTTGCCACATTCATGTCAACACCACAACCCGGACAAAGACCCTTGCAGTCTTCAGAGCAAAGATGTTTGGAGTCCATTGCAAGGAGAAATACATCCCGCAGCAGCTCATCCGCGTCAAACGATTCCCCGTCCAGAAGAACGATGTCGTCGTTATCCTCCTGCTCCAGCTCGGTTGCCAACAAAGTCTCGTAAGAGACGACCTTTTCTTCAGAAAAAGCCTTGGTACAGCGGTCACAGGTCAGATCCAACACAGTGGACAGCCGGCAGGTCAATACCAGCGCACCTGCCATATTGCGTACCGTTCCGTCCACTTCCACCGGCCGAGAAATCGGCTTTTCGCCGTTCCAATCCAGATCGGAAAGATCCATGGAAAAGGAGATCGGCATGGAAGCGCCGGGGGTACGAATAATGTTTTTCAGGTCGAATCGCATGGTACACCTCGCAATAGCACATCCGACATTATAGCGAAAAATACTTTTCTTGTCAAATGTTTTCTTCACATTTTGGTTTTTTGTGGTATTATGAAAAAAGAAACAAACTATGGGGGCTTTCTATGAAAGAATTTACCATTGGAAAAAACGATGCCGGCCAACGATTGGACCGCTGGCTGTCCAAAGCCGTTCCCCTGCTCCCTGCCCCGCTGGCACAAAAATACATCCGGCTCAAGCGGGTCAAACTCAACGGCAAAGGCTCCAAGCGGGACGTGCGCCTTCAGGTGGGCGACGTGCTTCAATTATACATCAACGATGAGTTTTTTGACAACCCCCGGGAAGACAATGCCTTTCTGGCTGTGTTTAAACCACAACTGAATATCGTCTACGAAGATGAAAACATCATCCTATGCGACAAACGCCCCGGTCTGCTGTGCCACCCCGATCAAAACGAGTATGTCAGCACGCTGATCACCCACATTCAAGCATACCTGTATCAAACCAAACAATGGAATCCCAAAGCGGAAAACTCCTTTACCCCCTCCCTCTGCAACCGCATCGACCGCAACACCGGCGGCATCGTTATCTGCGCCAAAAATGCCGAGGCGCTGCGCATTCTCAACCAGAAAATCAAGGACCGCGAAATGGACAAGCATTATCTTGCCATTGTCCACGGTCGGGTCACGCCACCCCAAGGCAAGCTGGAGGGTTTTCTGGTCAAGGACGAGGAGAAAAAACAGGTGTCGGTCTACCAGCGACCCATGCCGGGCGGAAAAACCTCGGTGACCCTGTATCGCACGCTGAAAAGCGCCAACGGGCTTTCCCTGGTAGAATGTGAGCTGATCACCGGGCGAACCCATCAGATCCGCGCCCAATTTGCCGCCGCCGGTCACCCCCTGCTGGGCGACGGAAAGTACGGCAAGCAGAAGGACAACAAAAAGTTTGACCGCAAATTCCAGGCGCTGTACTCCTACAAACTGACCTTTCGCTTTACCACCGATGCCGGAATTCTGACCTATCTGGACGGAAAAAGCTGGCAGGTAGAGCATGTGGATTTCGTGGGCGAATATTTCCCCGGATTCTCTTTTTAACCCCTACCCTGACCCCCTGCGGAAGTCCCCTTCCACAGGGGGATTCTCTTTCGGCGAAATCCCTTGAAATTCCCAAAGTTTTTTGGAAATTTCAATTGACTTTCTGTATGTAAAATACTATAGTAAAGTGTGCTATCCGTGAAACCCCGGGCCCTTTGACAATTCCATGTTGCAGGGCACTTCCGGGCAATAAATCGAGGAGCTGAAACGGTAAATCATACTTAAGAAATGGGGGAGGATACATGGCCAAAGAGCTGATCCGCCTGAAGGATTGTGTCATGGCTTACGAGGACGGTGTCGTGCTCGACCATATCAACCTATACATAAATGACAAAGAGTTCCTCACGCTGCTGGGTCCCAGTGGGTGCGGCAAAACCACCACGCTTCGTATCATCGGTGGTTTTTTGACGCCTACCTCCGGTGACATTTTGTTTGACGGCGTGAGGATTAATGATGTTCCGCCTCATTTGCGGGCCGTCAATACGGTGTTCCAGAAATATGCGCTGTTTCCGCATTTGAACGTGTTTGAAAATGTGGCCTTTGGTCTTCGCATCCCCAAAACCGAAACGGTGGAGACCGGCGGCAAAAAACGCACCAAAAAGGTCAAGCTCTCAGAACAGGAGATCACCCAGCGCGTCATGGAGATTTTGGAGGTCGTCAATCTGACCGGCTTTGAAAAGCGCTCCATCACCCAGCTGTCCGGCGGTCAGCAGCAGCGCGTAGCCATTGCCCGCGCCCTGGTCAATCGCCCCAAGGTCCTCCTTCTGGACGAGCCTTTGGGTGCATTGGATCTCAAGCTGCGTAAGGATATGCAGATCGAGCTCAAGCGCATCCAGCAGGCTATGGGCATTACCTTTATCTATGTCACCCACGATCAGGAGGAAGCCCTTTCCATGTCCGATACCGTGGTGGTCATGGATGGCGGCCGCATCCAGCAGATCGGCACTCCCGAAGACATTTACAACGAGCCCAAAAACGCCTTCGTGGCCGATTTTATCGGCGAGTCCAACATCAT
>JAZSCJ010000137.1:0-12160 GCA_045602885.1 Oscillospiraceae bacterium | reverse complement strand
GTCTTTGAATCGGCCAACTTCGACGGCACCTGCATCCGCAAGGGCGCGCTGGCGCTGGGTATGCGTACCGAGGCCAGCGCCAAGTTTGAAAAGGAAGTCGGAGGCCAAGCGGTCTTAGGAAGACAATTGATAGATTCAACTCCTTGGCCCACAGAACGACATGGCTACGATCCGACTTAGACGTGGTCTTTGAATCGGCCAACTTCGACGGCACCTGCATCCGCAAGGGCGCGCTGGCGCTGGGTATGCGTACCGAGGCCAGCGCCAAGTTTGAAAAGGGTCTGGACCCCATGAACACCGTGCCTGCCGTCAACCGTGCCTGCGAGCTGGTAGAGCTGCTGGGCGCCGGCGAAGTGGTGGATGGCATCATCGACATTCTCAACCACGTGCCCCATCCCACCGTGCTCAAGCTGGAGCCCGAAAAAATCAACGCCCTGCTGGGCACCGATGTGTCTGCCGACGAGATGGTGCGCATCCTCAAGAGCGTGGACTTCCAGGTAGAGGGCGATCAGGTCACGGTCCCCTCCTACCGTGCCGATGTGCTGCGCATGAACGATCTGGCCGAGGAGGTCGCCCGTTTCTACGGCTACAACAACATTCCCTGCACTCTGATGCGCGGCCAGACCACGCTGGGCGGTTATTCCCCTGCCCAACAGCTGGAGCGCCGTCTGGGCGAGCTGTGCCGCACCTTCGGCCACCACGAGATCATCACCTACTCCTTTATTTCCCCCACCTATTACGACAAGATCCGCTGGCCGGAAAACGCCGCTAAGCGGGAATCCTTCAAGATTTTGAACCCCCTGGGCGAGGACACCTCCATCATGCGCACCACCGTGCTGCCCTCCATGCTGGAGATTCTGACCCGCAACTACAACTACCGCACCAAGGCCGCCAAGCTGTACGAGATCGGCCGTATCTATCTGCCCGGCGGCGAGGACGGCCTTGCCGTGGAAAACAAGGTGCTCTCTCTGGGCGCTTACGGCGAAGACATGGACTTCTACGTCCTCAAGGGTATGGTGGAAGCCATTTTGAAGGATCTGCGTGTGGAGAACATGGAGTTTGTCCCGGTGCAGGACAATCCCTCGTACCACCCCGGCCAGTATGCCGAGGTTTACGTGGGCGCACGCAAGGTGGGCGGTCTGGGTCAGATCCATCCTCTGGTCGCCCGGAATTTTGGTGTGGACGCCAAGTTCTTCTGCGCCGAGCTGGACTTCGAGCAGCTGCTGTGCTGCCAGGGCCCCGATGCCGAGTACGTCCCCCTGCCCAAGTTCCCGGCCGTGACCCGTGATATCGCCGTGGTCTGTGCCGAGTCGGTCACCGTGGGCGCGCTGAGCGACTGCATCCGCCGCGGCTCGCAGGGTCTGCTCAAGGAAACCGCCCTGTTTGACATCTACCGCGGCAAGGGCGTGGATGAGGGCAAAAAGTCGGTGGCCTTCAATCTGATCCTCCGTGCCGAGGATCGCAGTCTGACCGCCGAGGAAGCCGACGAAGAAGTCAAAGGCATCCTGTCCCTGCTGGAATCCGAGTTGGGTGCCGTGCTGCGCTAAACTTTTTGAGTTTTCGCAAATATTTCCTTTACAATCCCCAGGCAATTGCGCTAAAATAAACATACTACTCTTTCAGGAGGTGTGCCGGCGATGGAACTGGATTATACGCGCAAATTTTCCCTTCATCAAGACCGCGGCGAAGAGATCAAAGCCATTTTGACTACGGTCTACAACGCCCTGCAGGAAAAAGGGTATAACCCCATCAATCAGATCGTCGGTTATATCCTCTCGGAAGACCCCACCTATATCACCAACTCCAACAACGCCCGTGCCCTGATCCGCAAACTGGACCGGGACGAGCTGCTGCAGGAACTGGTCAAACAGTATCTGCGCCCGTAATGTCTGTATAAAAACAAAGCGCCATTCTGCCCTACGGCCGAATGGCGCTTGTTTTGTATTTCCGGTAGTTTTTCTTAATAAACCCCAAATAAACACCAAACGGCCGTTTTGGGCCGTATTTTTCGAGCAAAAAAGAAAAAAGAAAAGTCCCAAAAGCCTTGATTGACAAGACTTTTGGGACTGGTACGGCTGAAGGGATTCGAACCCCCGACCTTTTGGTTCGTAGCCAAACACTCTATCCAGCTGAGCTACAGCCGCATACCGTCTTTCATCGGGTTGCCCCTCACGACAGCTTGATTATATTACCACACCAAAATTTAAAATGCAAGTGTTTTTTTCATTTTTTATGATTTATTCTTCTTCGGCGCAGGATTTCTCCTGCAAAGTCGGCCCTTTCCAGTAGACAAGCCCGCCGTGCAGGGTGTATACTGATAGCCTGCAACCGCAGAAAATTCACCCTTGGAGGTAACGGTACTTTGGCACAGGATACGATCGTAATACTGGATCTGGGCAGCAGCGAGAATGAGCGTCTGGCCCGTGAGATCGGCGACTTTGGCGTTTCTTGCCAGATCCACCCCTATGACATCACGCTGGCACAACTCAATGACATCCCCAATGTAAAGGGCGTCATTCTCAACGGCGGGCCAAACCCTGTGATCCATGCCGCCCAGCCGGATGTTGCCACTGAAATTTATAATGCACCCATGCCCGTTCTGATGGTCAATTACAAAGGGGATGACCCCTGGCCCGAAGCGGAAGACGCACGCAAAGAGGCGCTGTTCGCCTTTCTTCTGCTCTGCGGTGCCCATATGGCCGAGGTTTAAGCCCCACATCGACAAGTAAAAATCCACAGAATCCGGCCCGGCTTTTCGTATGGTTTGGACAGAAAAAATATTGCAATGGTTTTTCATCTGTGGTATCTTTTTTACAGCTATTTTGTATTGTTCGGCACGCGAAGCACTTGCGTTTCGCGGCCTAATCTGGGAGGTATCTTGTATGTCCGGTAATGTTCGCCCCGAAACCATGCAGCGCATCACAACCCTTGCACAGGCACAGACGTTTATTGACGAGCAGGTCGCCGCAGTACGCGCACAGGTCGGCGATAAGAAGGTTCTGCTGGCTCTGTCCGGCGGCGTAGACTCTTCGGTGGTCGCCGCGCTGCTCATCAAAGCCATTGGCAAGCAATTGGTCTGCGTGCACGTCAATCACGGTCTGATGCGCAAAGGCGAAAGCGAACAGGTCATCGAGGTCTTTGGTAAGGCACTGGACGCCAATCTGATCTACGTGGACGCCACCGACCGTTTCCTGGACCTGCTCTCCGGTGTTTCCGATCCCGAGTCCAAGCGCAAGATCATCGGTGCTGAATTCATCAAGGTCTTTGATGACGAGGCCGCCAAGCTGGACGGCATCTCCTTCCTGGCGCAGGGTACCATCTATCCCGACATTCTGGAAAGCATCAAGGCCGCCGAAAGCGGCAAGCCCGTCAAATCCCACCACAACGTGGGCGGCCTGCCCGACGAGATGGCCATGGAGCTGGTCGAGCCGGTCAAGCTGCTGTTCAAGGACGAGGTGCGCGTAGTGGGCGAGGCACTGGGTCTGCCCCACAACATGGTTTACCGTCAGCCCTTCCCCGGCCCCGGTCTGGGCGTGCGCTGCCTGGGCGCCATCACCCGCGACCGCCTGCACGCCCTGCGTGAGGCCGACGCTATCCTGCGTGAAGAATTCGACAACGCCGGTCTGGCCGGCAAGGTGTGGCAGTACTTCATTGCCGTGCCCGACATCAAGAGCGTGGGCGTGCGCAACGAGATGCGCTACGAAGGCTGGCCCGCCATCATTCGCGCCATCAACACCACCGACGCTATGACCGCCACCATCGAGGAGATCCCCTACGCCCTGCTGCACAAGATCACCGACCGCATCACCCACGAGGTCGAGGGCATCAACCGCGTGCTGTACGATCTGACGCCCAAGCCCATCGGGACCATTGAATGGGAGTGACCATGCGCTTGTAAAGCTTGAAAACGCAAGGGATTTCCCGTCTTTTCGCATTCCTCTTGCTTTTTTCTGAAAACCGGTGTATAATACACCACGAAATAAATACAGGGGAGCTTGTGTGAGCAGGCTGAGAGGAAGTCATCCAACTTCGACCCTATAACCTGATGCGGATAATGCCGTCGTAGGAAGTCATACCCATGGTTTTTTGCAGGAGGCATCCCAACGCGGTTGTCTCCTGCTTTTATTTCGCAATCAAAACGCTGGGGAGCCGGTCAAACCGGCTGAGAGGCAGGTATCCGCCTGCGACCCAAATCACCTGATCCGGATCATGCCGGCGTAGGGAGCATCGTCAGCGCGCAAGAACACTGCGCGTTTCCATGCCTGCGCCGGGGTTTTCCCGCGCAGGCATTTTATTTTTGGAGGTAAACACCATGAAAGCAAGCATCGCAATCCAAGTTCTTCCCGCCGCCCCCAATCAGGACGAAGTGATCCGCATCGTTGACGAAGTGATCGCCTACATCAAAAGCAGCGGTCTGCATTGTCACGTGGGCCCCTTTGAAACCACCATTGAGGGCGACAGCTACGATCAGCTGATGGACATTGTCAAGGAGTGCCAGCACGTTGCCATCCGGGCCGGTGCCGAGCGCGTTTCGGCCTACGTCAAGGTGGTGTATCGTCCGGAGGGCGAGATTTTGACCATCGACAAAAAGATCACCAAGCATGCTCAGGCGTAAATTACCGTCCATCACGGCCGTTGCCGCATTTTTGCTGTTGTGGCAGCTGATCTGTATGCTCGGATGGATCCCCGCGTTTATGCTGCCCTCGCCCCTCAAGGTATTGCAGGCCTTTGTGAGCGAGCTTCCCCTGCTGTGGGAAAACGCGCTGATCACGCTGCAGGAAGCCTTTATCGGCCTGCTTCTGGGCGTCAGCATTGGCTTTTTGGCCGCTGTGCTGATGGACGCATTCGACGTATTGTACAAGGCGTTCTATCCGCTGCTCATTATCACCCAGACCATCCCCTCGGTGGCCATCGCGCCGCTGCTGGTGCTTTGGTTTGGCTATGAGATGACCCCAAAGATCATTTTGATCGTCATTTCCACCTTTTTCCCGGTCACTGTGGGACTGCTCAACGGATTTCGAAGCGCGGACAAGGATGCCATTGATCTGCTGCGCTCCATGGGCGCCAACCGGCTGCAGGTCTTTCGCCACATCAAGTTCCCTTCGGCGCTGCCCCAGCTGTTTTCCGGGCTGCGCATTGCCGCGGCCTACAGCGTGGTGGGCGCCGTCATCAGCGAATGGCTGGGCGGTTTCGGTGGTCTGGGCGTTTACATGACCCGCGTCAAAAAGGCCTTTGCTTTTGATAAAATGTTCGCCGTGATCTTCCTGATCTCTGCCATCTCGCTGGCGCTGATGGCTCTTGTCGAGTTCGCGGAGAAAAAATGTATGCCTTATCGTCAATTGGAAGAAAAAAAGTAGGAGAAGATATTATGAAAAAATTACTCGCTTTCTTGCTGTCTTTGGCACTGGTATTCACTCTGGCCGGCTGCCCGGCCCCGGCCGAGCAGCCCCAGGAGGACGCCATCACCATCGTTCTGGACTGGACGCCCAACACCAACCACACCGGCATCTTCGTGGCCCAGGCAAAGGGCTACTTTGAACAGGCCGGCCTGAACGTACAGGTCGTGCAGCCCCCCGAGGACGGCGCCGTTACCCTGGTCGCCTCCGGCAAAGCACAGTTTGGCGTATCCTTCCAGGATTCGCTGGCTCCCGCCTTTGTGGGTGACGCGCCCATGCCCGTCACGGCCGTTGCCGCCGTGATCCAGCACAACACCTCCGGCATCGTTTCCCGCGCCGGTGAGGGGATGGATACGCCCAAGGGACTGGAAGGCAAAAAATACGCCACCTGGGATCTGGATGTGGAGAAAGAAACCATTCGGGACGTTATGACGGCCGATGGGGGTAACTTTGATCTTGTGGAACTGATCCCCTCCACGGTCACCGATGAAGTATCCGCGCTGCAGAGCGGCTCGGTCGATGCCATCTGGATCTTCTACGGCTGGGCAGGCATTGCCTGCGAAGTGGCCGGGTTGGAGATCGACTACTTTGACTTTGCCGATATTGACCCCGTGTTTGACTACTACACCCCGGTCATCATCGGCAACAATGCCTGGCTGGCTGAAAACCCCGAAACTGCCAAAGCATTTATGTCGGCCCTTTCCCAGGGCTATACCTATGCCGCCGAAAACCCTCAGGAGGCCGCCGACATTCTGATGGAAGCCGCCCCCGAGCTCAAGGCCAATGCCGAGCTGGTCTACGCAAGTCAGGCCTACCTTGCCGCAGAGTACATCGCCGACGCCAACCGTTGGGGTGAATTTGATGCCCAGCGTTGGGCCGCCTTCTTCCAGTGGCTGAACGACAAGCAGCTGCTGGACGGCGCGATCGACCCCAACCACGGCTTTACCAACGATTATCTTCCCGGTTGACATGGAAAAATTAGAAGTACGACATATCAGCAAGCAGTTTGACGCCGTGCCCGTTTTGCAGGACGTTTCCATCCAGCTGCACCGCGGTGAGCTGGTGTGCCTGCTGGGTGTCAGCGGCGGTGGAAAAACCACCTTGTTCAACGTGATCTCCGGCCTTCTCTCCCCCGATACGGGCGAGGTTTTGCTGGACGGCAAGGACATCACCAATCAGCCCGGTCACATCAGCTATATGCTGCAAAAGGATCTGCTGCTGCCCTATCGGACCATTGAGGACAACGTAGCGCTGCCCCTGCGGCTCAAGGGCGTGAAAAAGCGTGACGCCCGCGGGCAGGTATCCCCTCTGTTCGCGCAGTTCGGACTGGAGGGAACGCAGCGCAAATACCCCGCGCAGCTTTCGGGCGGTATGCGCCAGCGCGCGGCACTGCTTCGCACCTATATGTTCTCGCAGGACGTGGCCCTTCTGGACGAGCCCTTTTCGGCGCTGGATACGCTGACCAAAAGCGCCATGCATCGGTGGTATTTGGACGTAATGGAGCAAATCCAGCTGTCCACGCTGTTTATCACCCATGACATTGATGAGGCCATCCTGTTGTCCGATCGCATCTATCTGCTGTCCGGCTCGCCCGGCAAAATCACCGGCGAGCTTGTCATCCGGCAGCCCAAGCCGCGCCGGGAGGATTTTATGCTCAGCGCGGAGTTTTTGGAGTATAAGCGCACCATCCTCGCCCTGCTCGCTTCGCAGGAGCAAACCACAGAATGTTAGAAAGGCGGATTTTATGGTAACGCAAGGCAAGCAGCGCTGCGTCATTGTGGGCGGTGCCGACATACACAACTATGATGTTATCCGCCGGACACTGCGCGGCGACGACTACGTTATTTTTTGTGACAGCGGCTTGAAGCATCTGCCGCACCTTTCCGTCACACCCAGCCTGATCGTCGGCGACTTCGATTCCCACGAAAATCCCGGTCTGGACGTGGAAACCATCGTCCTGCCCTGCGAAAAGGACGATACCGATACGGTATTTGCCGTCAAAGAAGCGGTGCGGCGCGGCTTTGATTGCTTCCTTTTGATCGGCGTGATCGGCGGCCGGCTTGACCACACCCTTGGAAACGTATCCATCCTGCTCTATCTCGATTCCCTGGGCAAGACCGGCTGCATCATCGACGATCATTCCGAAATGGAACTGGTTTCACGCAAGCCGGCTGTGGTGGACGATTCGTACGCCTTTTTCTCCTTGCTGAACATCTCCGGTTGTGCCGAGGGCGTACACATCACCGGCGCGAAATACCCCCTGACCGAGGGGCAGATCTGCTGTGAGTATCAGTTTGGCATCAGCAATCAGGTACTGCCCGGACAAACGGCCACCATACGGGTGCAGCGCGGCGCGCTGCTTTTGATCAAGATCCGCGCTTAAGCAACCGACGAAACAGTTCCAGCTTCGCTGCCGATCCCCAAAATAGTACCCCCATCGGACAACCACGTCCGATGGGGGTGCTTCGATTTATCATCCGTTGTCTTCTTCCGTGATATGACTGCTCTGCATCTTGTAAAAAAACGCCGTTACGACGATACCAACCAGCAACAAACCGATGCCCAGTACAAAGGGCAGCACTCTGGAAATATCGCTTAACACACCGCCGATGTAGCCAAAGGGCACGCTGACCAGCATAACGGTCATCTGCAGCAGCGCCAAAATTCCCGAACGCTCCTCCGGATCGGCGTGCAGCGCAACCAACGATTCACGCAGGGTGCTTAACACCGAAGCACCCAAGGCTTCAAAACAGATGGAGAGAAAGAGCAGCACATACGCAAACTCCCCCATGTCGGTAATGGAAATCAGCAGCAGATTGGCTATGATATAGCTGAGAAAGCCACCATACAACGGTTTTTTCAATCTGGTCTGATCGATCCGATTAATAACGGTAAAAAACAGAAAAATGGACAACAGACTTTTGATCATCGGAAAGATGGGCAGCATGCTGTCGGACACGCCAATACGCCGTGACACAATGATCTGCCAGAAGGTTGTTCCCAGCATGATCACAATTTCCACCAGAATACTGATGATAATTGCAAATTTGGTTCCGCTGGAGGCCATAATTTTTTGGATGGCCCCCTTATAACTTTGCAGCAATTCTGCCCAGGAGCGCTGCCGGGATGCCTGCATTTTCATCGCGCCCACTGCGGTTTCCGTGGAGCATTTGTAAAGGATGAGCAGCTTAGCTGTCATGATGACAAAGGCATTGAGAAACAGAATGCGAATGGCCGGGATCAGCGTCAACTTGGCAACCAACACCGAAGAAATGGGCGCAAACAGCGCTGACATATTCCCGGCGATCAATACCCAGGAGTAAATCTGCGTGATCTTGTCCTTGGGAGCGTCCTCCACCAGCAGGCAATCCCACGATATCGTCGTAATTTTCATCATGCCATTGAGCAATGCCGCAACGACAAAGAACCAAAAGCCCTGACTTCCGGCCCAAATCAGACAGGGAAGGCTCCATGCAAAGAAATCAAACAGGGCGGTACTTTTCCTGCGGCCCATTTTGTCGATGATCGCGCCGGCCAAAAAGGCACAGATCATCTGGGAAAACATGTAGACCGACGATATCACGCCCACCTGCACGTCATTGAGCCCAAACCCGAGCATATACACCGACATATAGGGCAGGCATAAATTCATGGACAGGCCCCACATCGGTTCAGTAAACAAACAAGCACGGGAATTGCCGCGAAGATCCAAGAGTGTGCGCAAAAGGCTGTTCCCGTTTTTTGTGGTTTTGTTACTCATGCAAATGCGTCTCCCCGTTGGTCTGGTATTCCACCGCAACTAAGGTCAGCCCCTGGGCCGGGGCGGTTTTGCCCGCGCGGGCACGGTCGCACGAGCGCAGCAGCTCTTCCATTTCCTCCGCCCCGCGCTGCCCCAGCCCGACCTCCAGCAGCGTACCGGTAAGTATGCGCACCATGTGATAGAGAAACCCGTTGCCACGGAAGGTCAGTGCCATGTTCGCTCCGTCCACCGCGATTTCGATGTCATAAATCGTGCGCACCGTGGACTTTTTGTAGCGCTTATTGGCGCAAAAGGCCCGGTAGTCGTGGGTGCCGGTCAACTGCGCCGCTGCCTGGCGCATGGCGCCGACATCCAGCGGTTGCTCCACTTGATACTGGTACTTGCGGCGAAATACGTCGGGCACATCCCCCATGCGGATGGCATAGCGGTAGACCTTCCCCGTGGCGCTCAGCCGGGCGTGAAAGCGCTCTGCAACCGGCTCGACCGCCACTACTGCAATGTCCTGGGGCAGATAGTGGTTCAAATAGGTCTGCACTTCCCCGGCCGGACGCTCACCGCTCAGCTTGACGCTTGCCGTCTGACCCAGGGCGTGCACGCCGGCATCGGTGCGCCCTGCCCCGTGCACCTCCACCGCCGCCCCCTCCAGACAGGAGAGCACACTTTCCAGCTTACCCTGAATGGTGTTGTCGGTGTTGCCTTGCTTTTGCCAGCCATCGTAGCGCGAGCCGTCATATTGGATGGTCAATTTATAGTTCATCGTATCCCTCTTTTGTTTGCTTGCCCGATTGTGTCATACCGAAAGTATACAACGCCGGGCGCAAAAAGTAAATTGTACAACCCGTCGTCGCTTGTGTTGACTTTTCGGCAAGGATATGATATCATTTTTTTACTATTTTTGGGGAGGTTACTGTTATGGAACACATCAAGACCATTGAAACCCGTAATCTGTGTGAAAGCGCCAAGAACGGCGGCTGCGGCGAGTGCCAGACTTCCTGCCAGTCTGCTTGCAAGACCAGCTGTGGTATTGCCAACCAGCAGTGCGAGAGCAAGTAATTCAGATTTCAAAATGCCGCCGGTTTCGGCGGCATTTTTTCTTGAAGGAGATAACAACATGATTCATCAGTACAAGCTGGGCGGTTACAACATCGTGCTGGACGTCTGCTCGGGCAGCGTTCATGTGGTGGACGAGGTGGCCTATGAGATCATTGCCCTGTTTGAATCCCAGAGCCGGGAAGATATTCTGGATGCCATGGCGCAGCGCTTTGCCGACCGGGAGGACATTTCCCCCGCGGACATCGCCGAGTGCTATGATCAGGTGCTGGCCCTGAAGGACAGCGGCAAGCTGTTTGCCCCCGACACCTTTGAGCCCATGGCCGGCAAACTCAAGGAAAAGACGGCCGGCGTGGTCAAGGCCCTTTGCCTGCACATCGCCCACACCTGCAATCTGAATTGCTCCTACTGCTTTGCCAGCCAGGGCAAGTACCACGGGGAGCGGGCCGTGATGAGCTTTGAGGTGGGTAAGCGCGCACTGGATTTCCTAATCGAAAACTCCGGCTCCCGGCGCAATCTGGAGGTGGACTTTTTCGGCGGTGAACCGCTGATGAATTTCCAAGTGGTCAAGGATCTGGTGGCCTACGCCCGCAGCGTGGAGCAGGCCCACGGAAAAAACTTTCGCTTCACGCTGACCACCAACGGCGTTTTGGTGGATGACGACGTCATTGAATTTGCCAACCGGGAGTGCAGCAACGTAGTGCTCAGCCTGGACGGACGCAAGGAAATCCACGACCGCTACCGGGTGGACTTTGCCGGCAACGGAAGCTGGGACAAGATCGTGCCCAAGTTCCAGAAGTTCGTGCAGGCCCGGGGCGGCAAGAACTACTACATGCGCGGCACCTTTACCCACGCCAACCCCGATTTTCTCAAGGACATTCAGCAGATGCTGGATCTGGGCTTTCGTGAGCTGAGCATGGAGCCGGTGGTCTGCGCCGCCGGGGATCCTTCCGAGCTGACCGAGGCCGATTTGCCCGTGGTTCTGGATCAGTACGAAAAGCTGGCCGAACTGATGCTGCAAGAGGACAAGAAGGGTACGCCCTTTACCTTCTACCATTACATGATCGATCTGACCGGCGGCCCGTGCATCTACAAGCGCATTTCCGGCTGCGGTTCGGGCACCGAGTACATGGCTGTTACGCCCTGGGGCGATCTGTACCCCTGCCACCAGTTTGTGGGCGAGGAGAAATTCAAGCTGGGCGACATCTGGACCGGCGTAACCAACACCGCCATCCAGCAGGAGTTCGCCGCCTGCAATGTGTATGCCCACCCCGAGTGTCGGGACTGCTGGGCCCGTCTGTACTGTTCCGGCGGCTGCGCCGCCAACGCCTACCACGCCACCGGCTCGGTGACCGGGGTCTACCAGTACGGCTGTACCCTGTTCCGCAAGCGTATGGAGTGCGCCATCATGGTGGCCATCGCCCGGGCCTTGGGGGAATGACATGAACACTCCCCTGTGTGATTTTGTGCGCCGCTACGCCGACAGCGATCCGCTGCGCCTGCATATGCCCGGCCACAAGGGGCTTCCCCGACTGGGATGCGAGGCGCTGGACATCACCGAAATCGACGGCGCGGACAGTCTGTACGAGGCAGACGGGATCATCCGCCAAAGTCAGGACAACGCCAGCACCCTGTTCGGCTGCCACACCCTGTATTCCACCGAAGGCTCTTCCCACTGCATCCGCGCCATGCTGTACTTAGTTGCCCTGCACGCCCGACAGCAGGGCAGGCGCCCCCTTATTGCAGCAGCGCGCAATGTCCACAAGAGTTTTCTCAGCGCCGCGGCGCTGCTGGATCTGGAGGTGCACTGGCTGTACCCCCGGCAAAGCGGCTGCTATCTCTCCTGTATGCTGAACGCGCAGGAGCTGGACGCCGCGCTGGGCGCCATGACCGAGCTGCCTGCGGCGGTCTATCTGACCAGCCCGGACTATCTGGGCCATTGTGCCGATTTGGC
>JAZSCJ010000136.1:0-12921 GCA_045602885.1 Oscillospiraceae bacterium | reverse complement strand
GCCGACGGCACAGTGGATGACGCGCACGGCGACCTCTTCGTTGGAAATCTTCTCCAGGCTGGCCTTAACGGCTTCGGCAGAGCCCTGCACGTCAGCCTTGTCGATGACGTTGAGCTTCTTCATCTCGCCGGCCTGGATCTGGCTGAACAGACCCCCCAGGCTGACCTTGCCCACGGGGCCGTTGGCAGCCATCTTCTGGTCGTGCTTACGCTGCTCCACCAGTTCGCGGGCCATGCGCTCATCGGCAACGGCATGGAAATCGTCACCGGCGCCGGGCACTTCACCCATACCGATGATCTCAACGGGCACAGAGGGGCCGGCTTGCTTGAGCTTTTCGCCCTTGGCATCGGTCATGGCGCGCACGCGGCCCACGGCGGTGCCGGCAATGATGATGTCGCCCTGCTTCAGCGTACCGTTCTGCACCAGCAGGGTGGCCACCGGGCCGCGGCCCTTGTCCAGCTTGGCCTCGATGACTACGCCGTGGGCGGTACGGTTGGGGTTGGCCTTGAGCTCCTGCATTTCGGCGGTCAGATTGACCATCTCCAGCAGGTTGTCGATACCCATACCGGTCTTAGCGGAAATGGGGCAGATGATGGTGTCGCCGCCCCACTCCTCGGGAACCAGACCATGCTCGGTCAGCTGCTGCTTGATGCGGTCGGGGTTGGCGGTGGGCTTATCCATCTTGTTGATGGCCACGATGATGGGAATCTCGGCGGCCTTGGCATGGTTGATGGATTCGATGGTCTGGGGCATGATGCCGTCGTCGGCGGCCACCACCAGAATGGCAACGTCGGTGACCATGGCGCCACGGGCACGCATGGCGGTAAAGGCCTCGTGACCGGGGGTGTCCAGGAAGGTGATGGCCTTGCCGCCCACCTGCACCTGATAGGCGCCGATGTGCTGGGTGATGCCGCCGGCCTCGCCCGAAACCACGTTGGCGCTGCGGATGTAGTCCAGCAGACTGGTCTTGCCGTGGTCGACGTGACCCATGACCACCACGACGGGAGCACGGTCCACCAGATCCTCCGCCTTGTCCTCGGCGGTGTCGATCAGACGCTCCTCAATGGTGACGATGACTTCCTTTTCCACCTTGCAGCCCAGTTCCTCGGCAATGATGGCGGCCGTCTCAAAGTCGATGACGTCGGAAATAGAGGCCATCACGCCGTTCTTGATGAGCGTCTTGACCACTTCGGCGGCCGTTTTCTTCATGCGGCTGGCCAGCTCGCCCACGTTGATCTCGTCGGGGATCTTGACCAGAGTGGGGTGCTGCTTGGCGATCTGCGCCTGCAGGCGGCGCATCTTCTCCTGCTCTTCGGCACGGCGCTTGTTGCCCTGGAAGGCCGCCTTGCCCTTATTATTGCGGTTCTGGAACTTCTGCTTGCCGGCCTGCATCTGGTTGGTCTTGCCGGCAGCCAGGTTCTCCAGCTTTTCGTCGTACTTATCCAGATTGACGTTGCCGCCCTTACGGGTGTCCACGACCTTCTTCTCGGGCACACGGGTGGTGGGCTGGGTCGGCTTGGCCTGGGCAGGCTGATTCTGAGCAGCAGCGGCTGCGGCAGGCTTTTCACCCTGCTGCGGTGCGGCCTTGGTCTGTTCCCCGGCGGCCGGTGCTGCCTTCTCGGGCTGCTTGGGCTCGGCCTGCTTGGGCTCATGGTAAACATCGGCAAAAATGCTCTCGATGCTGTCAACCTGATTGTGCTGGGTCATGTAATCAAAAATGATGGACAGTTCCTCGTCCTCCAGCACCTTTTGATGGGTCGCGGGCTTTGTGGCATATTTGGTCAGGATCTCCGCGATCTCTTTGGAATTGACTCCGAAATCCTTGGCCACCTCGTGGACACGATATTTAATAAGACTCAAATGGGCCACCTCCATAGAAAGGATAATCAGTTGTTATTTCTCATGCTTGGGAGGCGCGGCCCACGGCTTTTGCTTCCCTTTTGCCAGATTCTTTTCGTGTTGCTTCTTCTCGCGCTGGCGCTGCAGCACCTTTTGCGCTTTGGTGTCCAGCGCGGCTGCCGCCTCCTCATACCGCTGGGGATCGGCGGCCGCCAACTTCTTGGTAAAACTGGCTGCCAGACCGGCATCGGTCAATCCGGCCATGGCGCAGCTTTCCCGCCCGAGGGCACCGCCCAGCTGCGCCTTGCTGAATGGGGTTTGTATACACAGCGTGTTGCCTGCCTGGGCAAAATGCTCGGCCCGGCGCACCGTATTTTCGGCGGCATCGCTTGCCAGCAGGAGCAATTTACACTTGCGCGCCCGGCAGACGCCGCCCACCGGCTCTTCCCCCACCTCGATACGTCCACCCTTTCGGGCCAGACCCAACAGGTGCAGTGCCGCGTCACTCACCGCGCTCACCTGCTTTCATCTGCTCCTCCAGCGCATCGTACATTTCCGGGGGTATGGCCGCCGAAAAAGCACGCTCCAGCGCCCGGCTTTTGCGGGCACGCTTGAGACATTCCTCATCCGGACACAGGTAGGCGCCCCGTCCGGGCTTCTTGCCTTTGAAATCCAGCGAGATTTCGCCCTCCGGGCTTTTGACCACCCGGATCAGCTCCCGCTTTTCCTTCATCTCCCGGCAGCCGACACACTGCCGCATGGGGATCTTTTTGGGCACAGCCGTTTCCCCCTTTTCCACCCATTGGGTTATTCTGCCTGCTCGTCAGCGCCCTCTTCGACCACAGGGTCCACAAGCTCTTCTTCGGGCGTGCTTTCGGGCTTGATGTCGATCTTCCAGCCGGTCAGACGGGCGGCCAGGCGGGCGTTCTGGCCCTCCTTGCCGATGGCCAGCGACAGCTGATCGTCGGGCACGATGACCCGGCAGCTCTTGGCCTGCTCAAAGATGGTCACGCTGACCACATCGGCCGGAGCCAGCGCAGCGGCCACGTACTCGGCGGGATCCTCGCTGTACTTGATGATATCCATCTTCTCGCCGTTGAGCTCTTCCACGATGTTGTTGACACGCTGACCGCGGGGGCCGACGCAGGCGCCGATGGGATCGACGTTCTCGTCCTCCGACCACACGGCGATCTTGGTACGGCTGCCGGCTTCACGGGCAATGGATTTGACCTCCACCGTGCCTTCGTAAATCTCGGGTACTTCCAGCTCAAACAGGCGCTTGACCAGACCGGGATGGGTGCGGGAGATCATGACCTGGGGACCGCGGGTGGAACGGCGTACCTCCACCACATAGACCTTCAGGCGGCTGCCCTCGCTGATGGTTTCGCCCTTGACCTGCTCACCGGCGGCCAGGAAGGCATCGGTAAACTCGCCCCGGCTGGTGATGCGGATGGATGCCGCGCCGTTACGGGGGTCGATACGGGTGACCACACCGGTCAAAATCTCATGCTCCTTGGAGGAGAACTCATCGTATATCATACCCCGCTCGGCCTCACGCATACCCTGAATGATGACCTGGCGGGCGGTCTGGGCGGCAATGCGGCCGAAGTTGCGGGTCTTGATCTCAATGCGGATCACGTCGCCCAGCTCAGCCCGGGGCAGCTTCTCCCGTGCCTCTTCCAGGCTCATCTCGGTCGCCGGATTGTCCACGGTTTCCACCACGTCCTTCTTGACGTACATGCGTACCTCACCGGACTCTTCGTTGCATTCCACCACAACGTTGTCACCCACGCCCTCGTTGTCGCGCTTGTAGGCGGAGATCAGCGCCTGGGTAATGCGCTCGATCATATAAGACTTGGGAATGCCCTTTTCCTTTTCAATCAGTCCAATGGCGGCAAAAAATTCCTTGCCGTCCAGCTCGTTGCTCTTGGGAGCCGAAGCTTTTCTCGCCATGTTACTGCTCTCCTTTCACCTTAAAACGTCACGTGCAGGCGCACCTGCGCGATGTCTTTTTTCTCAATGCGGAGGTCGCCCTCCAGCAGAACGTCGCCGTTGTCATAGCCGGCCAGCACACCGACCAGCTCTTTTTTGCCCTCCCGGGGGCGGTAAAAGCGCACTTCTACCTCGCGGCCGACAAAGGCATCGAAATGCGCGGGCTTTTTGAGCACCCGGTCGGCGCCGGCCGAACCGACCTCCAGCACATAGGAGCCCTCAATGGGATCGACCTCATCCAGCTTATCGGACAGCGGCCGGGAGACCGCCTCGCAATCGTTGATGGACACGCCGCCCTCTTTATCGATATATACCCGCAAAAACCAGGTGCCTGCCTCTTTGACGTATTCCACATCCCAGAGCGTACACCCCTGCTGCTCAGCAATGGGAGCGGCCAGATTTGCCGTCAAATCGGTTACCTTCGCCATGCTTCAACCGCCTTTCGTGGTTCTTTCCAAATTTTTACACTTTTGATTTTTTCAATAAGAAAGAGCGGGGCGAACCCCACTCTTTCCAATACTTCCATGTTATGCTGTGGGTAGTATAGCACGCCTTTTCTTAAAATGCAACCCCTTTTTATCTATTATATAGTACGCATTGGGCCGATTTCCACGCCGGTATAGTACCACCGGAGTATATCATGGCATTGCTTGCCCTGCTGCGCCAGCGCGTTGGCGCCGTACTGGCTCATGCCCACACCGTGACCGTAGCCGGTGACATGAAAGCTCACGCTGTCGGCTGTGGTCTGTACCGTAAAGCTGGTGGAGCGCAGGGAGAACAGGCTGCGCAGCGTGGTGCCGCTGAGATCGATGCCCCCCACCGGCATCGACCCCACCCGACCGGAGGCGGTCAGCGTCGGCTTACCAAACCATGTTTCCGGCGCACCGGACAGATCGGCGCCGGGATAGGCGGCAAGTACAAGGGACTTGACCTGATGGGCCGGCAGCGTGACTTGGGTATGGTAATTGGGCACGCTGTCCCCCTCGGGGCTGTCCACCCCCACCAGATAGGGTACCGCGCTGCCCCATACCGCCACGGCATCTTCGGTGCGTCCGTCGGCCGAGGAGAAAAAGACCGCCTGGATGGGTGCGCCCTGGTAGGTAATGACCTCTCCATCGGTAGCCGCTACGGCGGCACGAATGGTTTCGGCATAGGCCGCAGCCGCCGCACCCCAGTTGGCCTGCGCCTGCTCCCGATGGAGAAAGGCCTGACAGCAGGTAATGTCGGTGCACACATGGGCATGAGGATGGTTTTGCTCCCCCGCCGCCATTTTCCATGCGGTATACGTACGGGCAGTGATGCTCTGGGCCTTAAGCGCTTCCGGCTCAAAGGACGCCGGCATTTCCGCGGCGACCACCGACCACAGATAGTCCTTCATGGTCATTTCACACACGCTGCCGTCCTGCATGGCTACCCGTACCACCGTTGCCGCATCCACCCCCTCCCGGCCCACACCGGCCGGAATGGGCTGAGAGGGCAGGAGCAGTTCCTGTTTTTCTTGTGTTGTCGCCCGGGCCGGCCCCTCCAGTAACAGCGGCGGCAACAGAAACAGCACTGCCAGCAATCCCATGGCGATCCCAATCACTCGTTTCACGGGGCACCCTCCTTTGTTTTGCAAGTTTTTCGTCCTATTATTTCATTTTTCTTTTTTTGTGAAAAGAAAATTCAAAGACGTATCGCCCGTTTTTGCTTTGTAATGGTTGACTTCGTTCACAAAAAGGCGTACAATAGTCGAAATCGTAAAAATGGGCAAAGGAGCCATGAATCATGCAAAGCAATGCAAATACAACTCATCTCCCCACCGACAGCTCCGTAGCCGAGCAGAACGGTTCGCAGAATTTCATTGAAAGCTTATGCGAGGAATTCCAGCGCCATAACCACATTGACTCGGCCCATTACCAAAAGTGGGACGTCAAGCGTGGTCTGCGCAACGCCGACGGCACCGGCGTCATGGCCGGCGTGACCAAGATCGGTAATGTGCAGGGTTACTATATGCAGGACGGCGAAAAGATCCCCGATCACGGCCGTCTGATCTACCGCGGCATCGACGTCAACGATCTGATCGACGGTTTCACCAAGGAAAAGCGTTTTGGCTTTGAAGAGACCACCTATCTGCTGCTGTTTGGCGCGCTGCCCACCCGGGAGCAGTTGACCACCTTCCAGAGCATTCTCTCGTCCTATCAGATGCTGCCGGCCATGTTTACCGAGGACATGATCATCAAGGCCCCCAGCCATGACGTGATGAACAAGCTGGCCCGCTCGGTGCTGGCTTTGTACTCCTATGACGCAGCACCCGACGACAACAGTCTGGCCTCCGAACTGCAGCAGGCGTTGCAGCTCATCGCCCGCTGCCCCACCATCGTGTCCCACGCCTATGCCGTCAAGCGCCACTATTTCGACAACGACTCCCTTTACCTGCACCGTCCCCAGCCGGGACTGAGCGTGGCGGAAAACTTCCTGTACTCGCTGCGCCGGGACAACCAGTACACCGAGGACGAGGCCCGTCTGCTGGATCTGTGCCTGGTGCTGCACATGGAGCACGGCGGCGGTAACAACTCGGCTTTCGCCTGCCGTGTGCTGTCCTCCTCGGGCACCGACATCTACTCGGCCATCGCCGCCGCCGTCGGTTCGCTGAAAGGCCCCAAGCACGGCGGTGCTAACAAGAAGGTCATGGAGATGTTCGGCCACATCGAAAACGGCGTCAAGGACTGGAAGGACGACGACGAGGTACGCAGCTACCTGTCCAAGATCATCCACAAGCAGGCCGGCGACGGCTCGGGCTTGATCTACGGCATGGGCCACGCCATCTACACCCTGTCCGACCCCCGTGCGGTCATTCTGAAGAAGTTTGCCAAAAATGTGGCCGCCAAGAAGGGTCTGCTGGAAGAGTTTGAACTGTTTGAAACGGTGGAGCGCCTGTCCCCCGAGGTCTTTGCCCGGGAAAAGGGCGACACCAAGGTCATGTGCGCCAACGTGGATCTGTACTCCGGTCTGGTCTATAAGATGATGGGGATCCCCCCCGAGCTGTACACCCCGCTGTTTGCCATCGCCCGTATGGTCGGCTGGTGTGCTCACCGGGTGGAAGAGGTCTACAACTCGGACAACCGCATCATCCGTCCTGCCTACAAGGCGGTATCGCCCAGCCGTCCCTTTGTCCCCCTGGATCAGCGGGGCTGATTGCAAGGTTCATGCGGTGGAACGCCAGCCAGCGTTCCACCGCATATTTTATTTACAATTTATTCATAGCATGGTCATGATTTGTCCGTATTTTTGCTGTATTCTGATCGTGGAACAGGCAAGAGCGATGCATATCACTCTCCCTACCATTTCCCTCTCCATTTCTTTCGCAAACAAACACACAGCAAAGCGGCCCGGCCAAACGGCTGGGCCGTTTTGCTGTGTGTTGCCTTTTTCGGGAATTTGGGGTATGATTATTTATTGAAATCAACACACTAAATTTCGAGGTGATCGTCTATGCGCGACGGTTTCGTGAAAGTTGCGGCCGGTACTCCCAAAATCAAAGTGGCCGACTGCCGCCACAATGCCGAGCAGATCTTTACCCTCATGCGGGAAGCTGACCGGCAGGGCGTGCGTGTTCTGGTGCTGCCCGAGCTGTGTCTGACCGGCTACACCTGCGCTGATCTGTTTTTGCAGGACACCCTGCTGCGGGGCGCCCAGGATGGGTTGGCCACCATTTTGCAAGCCACAAAGAATCTGGATCTGCTGACCGCCCTGGGTATGCCGGTAAAATCCGAAAACAATCTGTATAATTGCGCCGTCGTAATACACAAAGGCGTTATTCTTGGCGTAGTACCCAAGACCAATCTGCCCAACTACGGCGAATGTTCCGAAGGGCGCTGGTTCACCCCGGCCCCGGCCGGCGCTTGCGTTTCGGTGGAGCTGTGCGGACAATCGGTGCCCATGGGCGCCGGTATGTTGTTCCCCTGTACCACCATGCCCGATCTGACAGTGGGTGTGGAGATTTGCGAAGATCTTTGGTCGTTTGCGCCCCCTTCGGCCGATCTGGCCGCCCACGGCGCTACTCTAATTTTGAATCTGTCCGCCTCCAGCGAGCTGGCCGGCAAGGCCGCGCGCCGCCGCCGTCTGGTCTGCGACCAGTCGGCCCGGCTGTGCTGCGGCTATGTTTACGCCAACGCCGGGGAGGGTGAGTCCACCACCGATCTGGTTTTTTCCGGGCACAACCTGATCGCCGAATGCGGCACGCTGCTGGCCGAGCGCAGCTTCTCCTGCGGTTTGACCGTCAGCGAGATCGACGCAGAGCGCATCGCCCATGAGCGCCGCCGACTGAACACAGCAGTCACCTGCCCCCGGCAGACCGACCTGCGCCGCTGCCCCTTTGCGCCGGAAGCGCGCACCACCGCCCTGACCCGTCCGGTGTCCCCTGCCCCCTTCCTTCCGACCGATCCCGCCCAGCGCGCCCTGCGGTGTGAAGAAATTTTGAAGATCGCCGCCCTGGGGTTGAAAAAGCGTTTGGAGCACACCGGCGCCAAAACGGCCGTCATCGGGTTATCGGGCGGACTGGACTCCACGCTGGCCATTTTGATCACCGCCCTGGCCATGAAGCTGCTGGGTCGGCCGGGCAGCGATATTCTTGCCGTAACCATGCCCTGCTTCGGCACCACTGACCGCACCCGGGACAACGCCATTGAGCTGGCCACCCAGCTGGGCTGCACCCTCAAGCGCATCGATATCAGCCAGACCGTGCGCCAGCATTTCCTCGACATCGATCAGTCTGCGGACAACCATGACGTGACCTATGAAAACGCACAGGCTCGGGAGCGCACCCAGGTGCTGATGGACATAGCCAACCAAAACGGCGGTCTGGTCATCGGCACGGGCGATCTGTCCGAGCTTGCCCTGGGTTGGTGCACCTACAACGGCGATCACATGAGCATGTACGCCGTCAACGCCTCCATCCCAAAAACCCTTGTGCGACAACTGGTTAGCTATATCTGCGGCGACAAAGAGCAGACCGAGCCCGAGCTGGCCGGTGTGCTGGCTGATATTCTGGATACCCCGGTTTCCCCCGAGCTGCTGCCTGCCATCGAGGGCAAGATCAGCCAGAAGACCGAGGATCTGGTGGGCCCCTACGAGCTGCATGACTTTTTCCTGTACTACGTTGTCCGGTGGGGCTTCTCTCCGGCCAAGATCCTGCGTCTGGCCGAGCGCGCCTTTGGCCGTGCCTATGACCGTGCCACCATTCTGAAATGGGAGCGCACCTTCTACCGCCGCTTTTTCTCCCAGCAGTTCAAGCGCTCCTGTATGCCCGACGGACCCAAGGTGGGCTCGGTGACCCTGTCGCCCCGCGGCGACTGGCGCATGCCCTCGGACGCCATGGCCACCTTGTGGCTGGACGAATTGGAAGGGCTGGCACAGGCATGAACCTCTATCTCGATTTATTTCTCACCTTCGCACGGGTGGGCATCTGCACCTTTGGCGGCGGCTATGCCATGCTGCCCATCCTGCAGCGTGAGGTGGTGGAAAAGAAAGGCTGGGCCACCGAGGAAGAGCTGGCCGACTATTTCGCCATTGCGCAATGCACCCCCGGCATCATCGCCGTCAACACGGGAACCTTTGTGGGACAAAAGATCAAGGGCATCCTCGGCGGTATTCTGGCCACCCTGGGCGTAGTAGCCCCTTCGGTGGTCATCATCCTCATTTTGGCGGCCTTTATCCAGAACTTTGCCCATCTGCCCGTGGTGGTTCACGCCTTTGCCGGTATCCGTGCCTGCGTGTGCGCCCTGATCTTATCCAGCGTGCTCAAGCTGGCCAAAAAAGCGCTGATCGATCTGCCCACCGTGCTGATTTACGCCGTCATTCTGGTGCTGGCGGCCACAGGAAATTTTGTCACCTTTGACCCCTCGGTTTCGTGGGGCCGTGCACTCAATTTCCTGCTCTCCCCCGTGGTGCTCATCCTTTTGTCCGGCGTGGCCGGGCTGTGCATCCGCTCGGCAAAGGGAGGGCAGCGCAAATGATCTACCTTCGTTTGTTTTTTGAGTTTTTCCAGGTCGGCCTGTTCTCGGTGGGCGGCGGTCTGGCCACCATCCCCTTTCTCAATGACATGGGTCTGCGCACCGGCTGGTTCACCCCCAGCCAGGTGGCCAATATGCTGGCCATCTCGGAATCCACCCCCGGCCCCATCGGGGTCAACATGGCCACCTACACCGGCTTTCATGTGGCCGGTGTGCCCGGCGGCGTCATCGCCACGCTGGGGCTGGTCACTCCCTCCATTCTCGTCATTCTCATCATCGGAGGGTTTCTGAAAAAGTTCCGGGAAAACCGCACGGTCAACG
Source organism: Oscillospiraceae bacterium (assembly GCA_045602885.1). Classification (GTDB taxonomy): domain Bacteria; phylum Bacillota; class Clostridia; order Oscillospirales; family Oscillospiraceae; genus JAJPXI01. Next base: position 2,776 of record JAZSCJ010000136.1, on the reverse strand, counting down.
CCATCTTCTACGCCCTGCGTCCGGCCTCTACCGCGCTGATTTCCGCCGCGCTGCTTCAGGTGTGCTCCATCGCCCTGATGGTTCACTCCTCTGCCGCACCGGAATCCAACGCCGCATCGGCACCGGCGTTATACTGGCCGGCCATCCTGTTGGCCGGTGTTGTGTTTGCCTGCCTGCACCTCAAGCCGCTCAAGCGGCTTCACCCGGTGGTTTTTATCGTCCTTTCCGCCGCAGTCGGCATCCTGTTCCGGCTGTAGGCGCAACACGGTACGGATCGATATCCCATGTAAATCAACGGGAAATGTACGGAAAGTGTGATCCCATGGAGCAAAATCTTCACAACGAGCAGGAACAAAACAGCGTACAACACATCACCTTTGTCAATACGCAGCTCATCCACCACGCCATGGCGGAAGTCCACCGGGCGCGGGCGGAATTTTGCGCGCTTTTGGAGCGTGCCCAGAGCGGCGATGTATCGGTACAATACGAGATCGGCCTGCGCTATCTGGACGGCGACGGTGTGCAAGCCAGCCCCCAGCAGGCCGTACATTGGTTCACGCAAGCCGCCGAGCAGGGCGACCCCCGCGCCGTTGAGGCATTGGGGCGCTGCTATCACCTTGGTCTGGGCGTGGAGCAGGACGCGGTGCGCGCGTTTCAGCTATTCTCCCAGGCCGCCGAAGCCGGTCTGCTGTCCTCTCTGTGCAGCGTGGGCTTTTGTCTGGAAACCGGCAGCGGCACCGAATCGGACTGCGAACAGGCCGTAGAGCTGTATACCCAGGCTGCCGAACAGGGATACCCCCCGGCACAATGCAGTCTGGCCGTATGCTATCTCAACGGCGTTGGCGTGGACGCCGACCCGGCCCAGGCCGTGCAATGGCTGAACCAGGCTGTGGAGCAGCAGGACCCCCAGGCCATCCACCTGTTGGGCGGCTGCTACGAGGACGGTGCAGGCGTGGCGCAAAACCACACCCACGCAGTCACGCTTTACCGACAGGCCGCCGAGCAAAATTACGCCCCGGCGCAATGCAGTCTGGGTTTTTGCTATCTGTACGGCATCGGTGTGGAGCAGGATAAGCAGGCCGGTGTGGCGCTGTTGGAGCGTGCCGCCTGTCAGAATTACCCCCGCGCCCAATGGATGCTGGGCAACTGCTGCCGGGACGGCGAAGGTACGACAGCCGACAGCGCCCGGGCGGTGGAGCTTTACGAGCAGACCGTACCCCAGGATTATCCGCCCGGTCTGTGCAGTCTGGGGCTGTGCTATGAGTTGGGTTACGGCGTGGAGCAGGACATCCCCAAAGCGGTGCAGCTCTACCGCCGCGCTGCGCAATCGGGCTATGCCCCGGCACAGTGCAACCTTGGTTTTTGCTATCTGGTCGGTCTGGGCATTGAGCAGGATTACGCCCAGGCCATCCAATGGATCGCCCGTTCGGCCGAGCAGGACTACCCCCGTGCGCTGGATCTGCTGGGCTGCCGCTATTGGGAGGGCGACGGCGTAGAGCAGGACAAGACCCGGGCCGCCGAGCTGTTTGCCCGGGCCGCTCAGATGGACTATCCCTCCGGCCTGTACAACTATGCCCTTTGCCTGGAATTGGGCGAGGGTGTAGCGCAGGACAATCAGCGGGCCGTTGCTCTTTACCGCCGAGCCTGTGAGATGGGCTATGCCCCGGCGCAATGCAATCTGGGGTTTTGCTACCTTTACGGCATTGGCGTGGAACAAGACCCGGCCCAGTGCGCCCAATGGCTGGAGCTGGCCGCCGAGCAGCAGTTTGCCCGGGCCCAATGGATGCTGGGCGTGTGCTGGCGTGACGGCAACTTCGGGCCGCCCGACCCGACGGGTGCCATCGACTGGTTTGAACAGGCCGCGCGGCAAAACTACACGCCTGCGCTGTGCGATCTGGGCCTTTGTTATGAGCAAGGCATCGGCGTGGAAGAAGACCCCAAGCGTGCGCTGGCGCTGTATATCAGCGCGGCTCAGCAGGGCTTTGCCCGGGCGCAATGCTATCTGGGAGTATGCCTGCTCAATGGCATCGGCACGGAAAAAGACCTTGCCGGGGCGATGGATTGGCTGGAAAAATCGGCCGCCCAGCAATATCCCCGTGCCCTTTACATTCTCAGCTACTGCTTTTTGACCCACACCGACATACCGTCTGACCCGATCCGCGGTATCCAACTGCTGGAGCAGGCGGCCGAGCTGGGACATCCACCGGCCCTGCGCCATCTGGGTATTTGCTGGGAAGAGGGGCTGCACGGTATGGTTCCCGACCCGCAGCAGGCCGCCCGTCTTTACCGTCAAGCCGCCGAATTGGGCGATGCCACCGCCCAGAACAACCTGGGCCGCATGCTGTGCCAGGGACAGGGCGTGGCGCAAGACCTTCCTGCCGCCTTCACCCTGTTTCAACAGGCGGCGGCGCAGAGCTTTGCCCCCGGCCTGTACAATCTTGCTCTTTGTTATTTCAAGGGCACCGGCACCGCACCCGATGCGGAAAAGGCAGCCATCCTCTGCGAACGAGCCGCTGCTCTGGGCGACACGGACGCCATGCGCCTGCTGGGCATTTGGTATCAAAACGGCAGCGCCGGCTTGTCGTGCTCCCCGGAAAAGGCCCGGCATTGGCTGGCACAGGCCGCCGAATTGGGCGATGCCGCCGCCACCGCCATTTTACATGAGATGGATCGGGCGCAAAAAGCCCCCTCCCTGCTGCGCCGACTGCTGCACCGGCTTTCCCACCGACACAATCCCTGATCTGACAACAAAAAGCGCCAAGTCGGAGGCCAAGCG
>JAZSCJ010000135.1:0-21597 GCA_045602885.1 Oscillospiraceae bacterium | reverse complement strand
TCAGCCAGTCGGCTCCCACCGAGGCGGCGTTGCGCAGATGCCGCTGCAGATCCAGCGGCTCGGGGGTGGTCAGCTTGGCCGGGCGGCGCTCCACGCCGTCATCCGTGACGATGGTGGACAGCAGGGCGCTTTCCCGGTGATTTTGGGCGGCCAGAGAGCAGTCCACAATGGACTTGATATAGTAGGCCGTAGTAGTTTTTCCCTTGGTGCCGGTCAGCCCGGTGACGCGCAGCGCACCCGAAGGGTGGTCGTAGGCCAGATCGGCCAGAAGCCCCATGGCGGTGCGGATGTCGCGCACCGGGATACAGGGGATGGGCGCCTGGGGATACACCGTTTCGCTGACATAGGCAAAGGCGCCCTTCTGGGCGGCATCCAGAAGATACTGCGCCTGAAAGTTTGCGCCTTTGCAGATAAACAGGGTGTCGGGGATGACCGTCTTGGAGTCGCAGGACACCAGTGCCACGGTGCGCGTCAGAGCAATGGGCAGCGCGCCACGATCTGCCAGCAGATCGTGGCGAAGTAAAAGCTGATAATAATCGCCCAACGGGCGCCGATTGGACACAACGGTCACCACCTTATTTTGCAGGATGTGGGAGTAATGTTAAACGGTACGCAGACGCTTGCCGCAGGACAGGATGGATCGCTCCACCAGCACCTCCAGCGCGTCAATGTAATAGTCGGGCAGACCGTGGTAGACCCGGTAGACCGACAGCTCGGTGCAGCCCAGAATGGCGGCGTCACAGCCCATGGCGCGCAGGGCGCGGTCAATGGCGGCAAACTTTTCCCGGCTGCCCTTCTCCCCTTTTTTGATCTCGTCGTAAATGATGGACATGACCAGTGCCTGAGTGGCCGGATCGGGGGCGACGGCCTCAAAGCCCTGGGCGGCGCACTCGGTCTGATACAGCCCGGTCTGCACCGTGCCGTCGGTGGCCAGGATGCCCACCCGCTTGCAGCCCCGCGCGGCCAGCGCCTTGCAGGTTTCCCGAACCATGTGGAGAATGGGCACGCTCAGCTCGGACTGCAGCTTGTCCACAAAGTAGTGGGAGGTGTTGCAGGGAATGGCGATGGCGGTGCAGCCGCTGCGCTGCAGCAGCCGGGCATCGTCCAGCAGGCGCTGATAGACGGTCTCCCCCTTGCCCGACAAAATGGCGGTCGTGCGGTCGGGCATCTCGGTGTCGCTGAGGATCAGCGTGGGCAGATGCTCCTGATCGCGCTCGGCATCGGTGCGGTCCAGAATACGCTGATAAAAAATTTGCGTGGCCTGCGGGCCCATGCCGCCCAGAATACCCAGACGGGGCTTTTCTTGTGCCATAGCGGCCTCCTCAATCCGGTCGGTGGTAGTATTTCTTGAACTTATAGTAGTGGCCCAGCTGGTTTTTGGCAACGCGCAGCCGGCGCTCCAGCGAGCGGTCGGCGGAGCACTTGAGCGGACTGGTGACCTTGCCGGCCTTGACCAGCGCACGCACTTCGGCGTGGTACTTCTTGGGGGTGTAGCGGTAGATTACGCCCAGCGGTACCACCGTCCAAAGGGCCTTATTGGTGGCCATGGTGAAGGGCAGATCCTGCTCCAACACCCGGTCTTCTACGAAATACTTGGCCACATTATAGCCGCCGCCGGTGACGTAGTAGTTGCTGCGGCCCTGACGGCAGTTGATCTCAAACAGCTTGAACTTGCCGTCGCGGGAGTCAAACTTGATGTCAAAGTTGGAGAAACCAACAAAACCGATCTTCTCCAAAAAGGCCTTGATCTTGAGGCAAAGCTCCTCATTTTCCTCCAGCAGGATGACGGCGTGGTTGCCCGAGCCGTGGGGGGTGTGCTCCTCCAACAGAGTGTGGCCCAGACACATGAGCTTGACCTTGCCGTTGCGGTCGGAATAGTTGGTCAGTACACGCATGAAGCTGTCATCGCCGGGGATAAACTCCTGAATGATCATGGAGTTGCTGTAGCCCGAGGCGTACACCTTGTCCAGCGTGGCCTCCAACTGCTCCCGGGTGTCCAGGATAAAGACCTTGTCGTTGCCCTCAAAGGGATACTGCCAGTATTCCACGCTGCTGGAAGGCTTGCAGATGTACGGCGCGCCAAAGGGCAGGTCAAAATCGTGGCCCATCTCCTTGCGGTGGATGACCGTGGCCGGATGGTCCAGTCCGTGCTCGTCGCACAGGGCGTAGAACTTCTCCTTGTTGATCAGAACGTCGATCATCTCGGCTTCAGCGTAGGGCGCGATGACATTGGAGGGAAAGCGGTCCTTGTGGTCGGCGCACAGCTTGATGTAGCCGTCACTGCAACCGATGCACAGCACGGTGCTGTCGGCATGGGCGGCGGCATACTCCTCCACCGTGCGCAAAAAGACGGCAGGGTCTTCGATGTTAGGTTCGGCCCGGTAGTTCAGAATGGCGCTGTTCCAGCAGGGGAAAGCAGGGTACTTGCCCACCGCCGCGCAGCGGATGCCGTAAGCCTCGTAAAAGGCGCGGCCGACGCTGTATACATTGATGTCCCCGCCAAACAGCAGGGGGAAAACATTAGGCTCCAACTTGCATGGCCTCCTCAAAGGTTACTCGATACCACTGCTCCCCCATGGCCTCCACGGTGGCAGGGTAGTGCTCGGACAGAAAACGCGCGTCCTCCTCGGACAGGCGCAGTTCCCGGCAGGTCACCTCGCCGCCGTGAAAGGCGGCCGACAGCAGCCGGTCAAACTCGATGTGTTCCATATTCCATTCTCCCCGATTTGGATTGGTTCTATAATCAGCCGGTCGTTCGTTTGATCTGATATACGCCGGAGATCTGGTTGAGCTTGTTGATGACGCTGGTCAGCTCCTGCAGGTCTTTGACCTCCAGCGCCAGCGTAATAGAGGCGTAGCCGTCGGGCAGACTGCGGGCCGAAAGAGAGGTGATCTTGACCTTGGCCGAGGACAGCACCATGGCGATGTCCAGCGTCAGGCCGTCCCGGTCCTTGGCCGACAGATCCAGCGAGGTCTTGTAGGCCGGCAGGGCGTCCTCGCCCCAGGACACCGTCACCCAGCGGCCGGCCTCGTCGGCTTTGCGCACGGCCGGGTCGGCATTGGGGCAGTCGCATCGGTGGACCGACACGCCAAAGCCACGGGTGATAAAGCCCACCACCGGGTCGCCGGGCACGGGGGCGCAGCACTTGGCGAACTTGATCAGACAGTTGCCCACGCCCTCCACGATGATGCCCGATTCCGAGTGTCGGGACTTGGGGGCCGGCTTGGGCTGCTGGGGCTGCTGCTCCACCTTTTCCACCACGTCGGGCAGAATGCGCTGGGAGGCCTTGCTCTGGCGGTCCAGCCGCAGCACTTCTTCCCGGATGCGGTTGACCGCCTTGGCGGTGGGCATACCGCCGTAGCCGATGGCGGCGTACATTTCGTCCAGACTGCCAAAGCGCACCTTTTTGAGGATGTGAGGCAGAACCTCTTCGGTGGTAATGGCGGCAATGGTCAAGCCGGAGCGCGTGTGCTCGGCTTCAAACATGGCGCGGCCGGTGGCGATGTTTTCCTCCCGGCGCTCCTTTTTGAACCATTGGCGGATCTTGTTGCGCGCTTCGTTGGATTTGCAGATCTTGATCCAGTCGCGGCTGGGGCCGTGGGCGTTTTTGGAGGTGATGATCTCCACAATGTCGCCCGATTTGAGCGAATAGTCAAAGGTGACAATGCGGCCGTTGACCTTGGCGCCGGTCATCTGGTTGCCCACCGCCGAGTGGATGTTGTAGGCAAAGTCGATGGGGGTCGCGCCGGCCGGCATGTTGATGACGTCGCCGTTGGGTGTGAACACAAAGACCTCGTCGGCGAACATATCCACCTTCAGCGTGTGGACAAATTCGTCGGGGTCGGTATCCTGCTGGCTTTCCAGCAGCTTGCGCACCCATTCAAAGGTGGACTCGGAGCCCAGCTTGGTGTCGGCCATGCCCTGCTTATACTTCCAGTGGGCGGCAATGCCGTATTCGGCCGTCTGGTGCATATCACGGGTGCGGATCTGCACCTCAAAGGGCACGCCGTCCTTGCCGATGACGGTGGTGTGCAGCGACTGATAGCCGTTGGGCTTGGGCGTACCGATGTAATCCTTGAACCGACCCAGCACGGGATTGAAGAGGTAGTGGATGCAGCCCAGCACGTTGTAGCAATCGGGAATGTTGTCCACAATGACACGGAAGGCGTACAGGTCAAAGATCTCGTCCAGCGTCTTATTCTGGGAGTACATCTTGCGGTAGATGGAGTAAATGTGCTTGACCCGGCCGTACAGAGTACAATGCAGCCCCTCCTGCGCCAGCCGCGTTTGCATATACTCGCGCATACTGTTCATGAACTCTTCGTGAGCCACCGAGCGCACGGCCAGCTCGTCGGAGATCTCCTTGTAGCCGATGGGGTCCAGATACTGCAGAGAGGTGTCCTCCAGTTCCCACTTGATGCGCTGCATACCCAAGCGGTGGGCGATGGGGGCGTAGATCTCCATGGTTTCCAGAGCCTTTTCCCGCTGCTTGTGTGGGGCTTGATAGGCCATGGTGCGCATATTGTGCAGACGGTCGCAGATCTTGATGAGAATGACTCGGATGTCCTTGGCCATGGCCATGAGCATCTTGCGCAGATTCTCCATCTGCTCCTCTTCCTTGGAGGTATACTGCACCCGGGTCAGCTTGGTGACGCCGTCCACCAGATCGGCCACGGTCACGCCGAACTGCTTGGCAATGTCTTCGTGGGTGGCGTCGGTGTCCTCGATAGTGTCGTGCAGCAGCGCTGCCACGACCGAGTCCAGATCCAGTCCGATCTCAGCCACGATCTCGGCCACGGCCAGGGGATGGGTGACATAGGGCGAACCATCCTTGCGCAGCTGCTGGGAATGATGGGATTCGGCGTAGCGGAAGGCAGACTCCAGCCGTGCAAAGTCGGCACCGGGCAGATAGGAGCGAATGCGCTCCTCCAGCGCTTGATAACGTTCAAAAATGGGGTCCATAGGATGACCTCCGTTCAGGATTGGGTCAGTTGGCGAAGGCGGCGCAGCAATTCCGACTGCTCCAGATCCACCTTGCCGCTTACCCGGCACAATTCAATGCGCAGCAGGCCGCCCTGTGCCGATTCGGTGCGGATCAATCCACGCTCGGCAAACACACGGATGCAGACCATGGTGCGCGCATAGGTTTCCTTGGTGTGGAAGGTTTTGGCGATATTCTTGGTCAGACGGTTGGGGTTGTCCTCCAGTATTCTGGGGGAGGCGTGGTGCTTGAGATAGCGCCAAACCCGTTCAAACTCCTCCCGGGAGGGCAGCATGGACTGTGCCTCGGCGCAGGTCAGCGGCCCACCGGCCATCAAGCGCTCCACCAGAGCGCGTTCCACCTGTGCCCGGGTCAGCGCCGGCTGCAGGTCGCAGACTTGAAGCTGTACCACCCGGTTGTTGCGAAATTCATTGATCTGGGGCGTAAAGGCCACATTGATCCGGTCGCCGACCCCCACTTCCAGTTGGTCGGGGTCCACCGAGAAGAAAATGGCGTCAAACACCATGTCGTGGTGGCGCAGGCGCAGCTTGAGGTGTCGTCCGCCGCCCACGGCAAATACGGACAGGATGGCAGCGCCCGAAAGGACGAAGACCGGTTTGGGGTTGCCCGAGCCAAAGGGCTCCAGGCGCGAAAGGTCGGCCACAGCCTCCAGCGTCAACAGTTGGGCGGAATCCTGAATTTCGGCATCCACCTGCAAAACCGAAACCATTTCCGCGCCGCCGGTGCGCTCATGAACGATGGCTTCCATGCGGCTGCGGAAAGCGTCGATCTGTTCGGCGCGAATGGTAAAGCCGGCGGCCAGTTCGTGGCCGCCAAAGCCGTCCAGCAGATCGGCGCAGTCTTCCAGCGCGGCAAACAGGTTCAGTCCCCCGAAAGAGCGGCAGGAGCCCTTGCCCTTGCCGTCCTGCAGACAAATCATAAAGGCAGGGCAGGAATACTTTTCGGCCAGACGGGAGGCCACGATGCCCACCACGCCCTGGTGCCAGCCCTCGCTGGCCAGCACAATGACCGAATGGCTGGTGCCGGTGCGGTCCAGTCGGGCGACACATTCTTCGTAAATTTGACCCTCGATGGTCTGACGGGCTTTGTTGAGTGCGCACAGATCCCGGGCCAGTGTTTCGGCACGGTCGGGGTCGTCGGTCAGCAACAACTCGGCGGCCAGCGCGGCGCAGCCCATGCGTCCGGCAGCGTTGATACGGGGTGCCAACATATAGCCGACGGTGGATGCCGTCAGAGCCTTGCCCTCGGCACCGGATTCCCGAATCAGGGCACGCAGGCCGGGGCGGTCGGTATGGATGAGCTGCTCCATGCCCAGCCGGACAATGGCGCGGTTTTCGTTGGTCAGCGACATGACATCGGCCACCGTGCCGATGGCGGCCAGATCGGCATAGCGGTGCAGCAGCGTGTGCCGCTGCGCCGGATCCAGTGCCAGCACCAGCTTGAAAGCAACGCCGACACCGGCCAGACAGGGGAACGGATACGTGCAATCGGCGCGATGGGGGTCCACTACGGCCACGGCATCGGGCAGGGTGTCCTTGCACTCGTGGTGGTCGGTGATGATGACATCCACGCCCAAGTGCGCGGCATGGGCGGTTTCTTCCAGCGCGGTAATGCCGCAGTCCACCGTGACGATCAGCGTGACGCCCTGGGCGGCCAAAGCATCTACGGCCGGAATGCTCAGACCGTAGCCGTCCTCGATGCGGTCGGGGATGTGGGCGATGACGGTGGCGCCGCAGCTTTACAAATAATGGGTCAGCAAACAGGTGGCGGAAATACCATCCACATCGTAGTCGCCGTAAACGGCGATGATTTCCTTTTGTTCCAGCGCCCGGTGCAGACGCGCCACCGCCCGATCCATGTCGGCCAGAAGGAAGGGGTCATGCAGCACCTCCTCCCGGTCATCCAAAAAAGCACGGGCTTTGTCCGGCGTGTCCAACCCACGGGCGCACAACACCACCGCCGAAAGAGGGTCAATGCCGGAAGCGGTCATGGCCCGGCAATCCTCCTCAGGCGGGGTGCAGATATTCCACTGCTTGTATTTCATGGGAAAGACCTCAAAAATCTCGAAATTTACCCTTTATTATATCAAAACGACTGCGGGATTACAAGGAATTGGGGCGAAAAAAGCGGCCGTATCCGGGAAAGATACGGCCGCAAACGGGTGGAATTTATTTGTAGTATTGTGCGCCCGATTCAAACAGGGGCTGCAGCTTGTTGCCGGGGATGTTTTTGGCGATGTAAGGGCCGGTGCGTTCCGAGTGGCCCATCTTGCCAAACACACGGCCGTCGGGGGAGAAAATACCCTCGATGCACTCAATGGAGCCGTTGGGGTTGACGTCGATGGACATGGTGGGATTGCCGCTCAGATCCACGTACTGAGTGGCCACCTGGCCGTTGGCGATCAACGCCTGCACCACGTCATCCGGGGCCACAAAGCGGCCTTCGCCGTGGGAGATGGGGATGGCGTGCAGGTCGCCCACATTGGACTGAAGCATCCAGGGGGAGCGCACGCTGGCCACCCGGGTGGTGACGTACTTGCTCTGGTGGCGGCCGATGCGGTTGAAGGTCAGCGTGGGGCAGTTCTCATCGGCGGTGCGGATCTCACCAAAGGGAACCAGACCCAGCTTGACCAGCGCCTGGAAGCCGTTGCAGATGCCCAGCATCAGACCGTCACGGTTTTTCAGCAGGTCGTGCACGGCGTCGGTCAAACGGGCGTTGCGGAAGAACGAGCAGATGAATTTGGCCGAGCCTTCGGGCTCGTCGCCGCCCGAGAAGCCGCCGGGCAGAATGACCATCTGGCTGCGGCGGATGGCAGCTTCCAAAGCCTGTGCCGACTGCTCCAGCAGTGCGCCGGTCAGATTGCGGATGACCACGATCTCAGGGTCGATACCGGCCTTGACGCAGGCGGCCGCCGTATCAAACTCGCAGTTGGTGCCCGGGAAGACAGGGATGACTGCCTTGGGATGGGCGATCTTGCTGCGGGCCACGATGGGGGCGCGCTCGGTGCAGGAGATGGGTTTGATGAGGATTTTTTCCGCAGGAGTCTGGGTGGGATAGACCGACTCCAGCACGCTCTCGTTCAGCGCGAGCAGCTCGTCGATGGTCAGGGTTTCGTCACACACCGTGACAGTGGGCTCGGCGATGGTGTGACCCATCAGCAGACCCTCGGGGATCTCCTCGGTCAGCTCGGCCACGATGGCGCCGGGGCAGGGGCTGTACCAGGGGATGCTGTGGGTGGCATCGCTGCTAAAACCGATGCCGTTGCCGAAGGACATCTTCATGACACCCTCAGCCACGCCGCCGCTCTCCACTGCCCAGGCGGACTTGACCTTGCCGGCCTTGCACAGGGCGTGGAAGGTCTCCCACTGGCTGCGGCAGGCATCGAAATCACCCACTTGCTGCGTGCCGAAGAAGTAGACCGGGTTACCGGAGTGCTTGAACTCGGGGGAAAGCACCTCGCCGGCCAGAATGGGGGCGATGGCAAAGGAGATCAGCGTGGGCGGCACATCCATGTCCAGGAAGGTGCCCGACATGGAATCCTTGCCGCCGATGGCGGCGCAGCCCAGCTCCAGCTGTGCGCTCAAAGCGCCCAACAGGGCGGCAAAGGGCTTGCCCCAGCGCTGGGGCTCGTTGCGCAGTTTTTCAAAGAACTCCTGGAAGGTCAGATAGGCCTTGGTGTAGTCGGCGCCGGAGGCAACCAGCTTGGCCACCGAAACCACCACCGAGTTAATGGCGCCCACAAAGGGGTCGGCACTCATCCAGTGGGGGTCGAAGGCCCAGGACATGACGCTGGCTTGGTCGGTGTTCTGACCGGGCAGTACGGGCAGCAGAGCCGACATGGTCTGGGCCGGGGTGCGCTGGGTCTTGCCGCCAAAGGGCATCAGCACGCTGCCGGCACCGATGGAGCCGTCAAAGCGCTCAGTCATGCCGCGGCTGGTGGCAAACTTCAGGCTGGTGGCGATCTCATGCAGGCTGGTGGCGTGTACCGGCACGGCGTGATCGTTGGCGGGGATCTTGACGGCGGCGTGCTTGACGGCGCCGTTGGTATTCAGAAATTCACGGGACAGGTCAGCGATTTTCTGGCCACGCCAGGACATGACCATACGGGGCGCTTCGGTGACCTTGGCCACGGGATAGGCCTCCAGATTTTCCGCCTGGGCGGCGGCGATCAGCTTGTCGGCGTCGGCAGCGGCAACCACCACGGCCATACGCTCCTGGGATTCGGAAATGGCCAGTTCGGTGCCGTCCAGACCGTCATACTTCTTACGCACGGCGTCCAGATCGATGTCCACACCGTCGGCCAGCTCGCCGATGGCGACGCTGACCCCGCCTGCGCCGAAGTCGTTGCAGCGCTTGATCAGGCGGGTGACCTCGCCGTTGCGGAACAGACGCTGGATCTTGCGTTCCTCGGGAGCGTTGCCCTTCTGCACCTCGGAGGCCATAGTGTCCAGACTGGTCAGATTGTGGCTCTTGGAGGAGCCGGTAGCGCCGCCAATGCCGTCACGACCGGTGCGGCCGCCCAGCAGAATGATGACATCGCCGGGGGCGGGACGCTCGCGGACTCCATTTTCCGCCGGAGCTGCACCCACCACGGCGCCGCACTCCAGACGCTTGGCCACATAGCCGTCATGGTAAACCTCGGCCACATGGCCGGTGGCCAGACCGATCTGGTTGCCGTAGGAGGAATAACCTGCGGCGGCCGTCTGGCACAGCTTGCGCTGGGGCAGCTTGCCCTCCAGCGTGTCGCTCAATGCCTTGCGGGGGTCACCTGCGCCGGTGACACGCATGGCCTGGTGGACATAGACACGGCCGGACAGCGGATCGCGGATACAGCCGCCGATGCAGGTGGCCGCGCCGCCAAAGGGCTCGATCTCGGTGGGATGGTTGTGGGTCTCGTTTTTGAACATGAGCAGCCAGTCCTGCTCCTTGCCGTTGACCATGGCGGGCACATGGATGGAGCAGGCGTTGATCTCCTCGCTCTCGTCCAGCTCGGGCAGCAGGCCCTCTTTTTTCAGCGCCTTGGCGCCGATGGTGCCCAGATCCATCAGAGTAATGGGACGCTTGGCCGCCTTTTCCTCGCCAAAAACCTCCCGGCGCAGGGCCAGATAGGCGTTGTAGGTTTCGCGGATCATGGGGTCGGCGATCTCCACGTCGTCAATGTGAGTGGAGAAGGTGGTATGGCGGCAGTGATCCGACCAGTAGGTATCGACTACGCGCACCTCAGTAATGGTGGGGTCACGCTGCTCCTTGTCCCGGAAATAGGTCTGCAGGAACTTCAGATCCTCCAGATCCATCGCCAGTCCGTACTGGCTCAGTACGGCGGAAAGGCCGGCCTCGTCCAGGGCGGTAAAGCCGTCCAGCACTGCCACAGCATCGGGGACGGGGTACTGCATGCTCAAGGTTTCCGGCTTGTCCAGTGCCGCCTGGCGGCACTCCACGGGGTTGATCAGATAGGCCTTGATCTGCTCCAGATCGGCATCAGACAGGCTGCCCTCCAGCAGATAGACGGTGGCGCACTTGACGGTGGGGCGCTCGCCGCCCACCATGAGCTGGATGCACTGGGCGGCCGAGTCGGCACGCTGGTCGTACTGGCCGGGCAGTGCTTCGACAGCCAGAATGGCGCCTGCCATGGCAGGCACGGGCACGTCCTCGTCATAGACGGTGTCCACCTGGGGCTCGGAGAAGACATTGGCCCGGGCCTGCTCATAGACCTGGGGCTCGATGCCTTCCACATCGTACCGGTGCAGCACACGCACCCCGGTCAGGGCGGTGATGCCAAGCTGCTCTTTGAGCTGGGCCAGCACCGAAAGGGCTTCCACCTGGAAGCCGGGCTTCTTCTCTGCAAAACAACGATATACTTTACGCATTCCCATTCCTCCCGAAAACGGTTATATCTGTAAATCACGCGTCGAAACGCAAGTTTTCCAAGTTGTAAAAGGGGTTTTGCCGGGTGGGCTGCAACCCCGAAACGGCACGCCATTGGGTAAGCACTGAGTGGTCCTTAAAGCAAAGGGGCGAAATGGGCGTGTCGGCCTGCAGCTGTGTCCAAAGCGCTTGAGCGGCGGTCGGGCGGTCTGCCTCCCCGGTGCGGCGCAATTGATCCAGAGCGGCAGCGGTGTCGGCACTGTAGTAGCCGCCGTAATTCAGTCGTCCGCCGGTGGCCAGCAGTGCCGTCAGATCAAAGTCGGCACTCAGCGTCACTTCGCCCAGATACAGGTCAAACCGGCCTGCGCTGAGTGCGGAGGTGTAATCCTCCCAGGACAGCTTGTGCAGCGTGACCACAAATCCCAGCGCCCGCAGCTGTTCGGCCAGATAATCGGCCACGGTCAGCTTAAAGGAGTTGTCGGTGTTGACAATGAAATCCAGCGACTGGGGCGAGCGGCCATTGTAGAGCACGCCGTCAGAGCCCACCGCACAGCCGGCTTGGGTCAGCAGTTCATCGACGGCTGTCGGGTTATATGCGCCGTTTTGCTCATGCTGCGAACTGTACAGCGCACAGACCGGGGAAACGGGCAGGCAGGTGGCTTTGGCATGACCGGCCAGTAGGGACGTCGTCACGGTGTCCCGGTCAAAACTGCGGGAAATGGCCTGGCGGATACGCACATCCCGACAGGGCCCTTGGGTGGTGTGAAAGCCTACATAGAGCATGGTGGTGGTGGGATAGTCAAAGGCTTCGTAGCCCGAGGAAAATCCCAGCGCATTTGCGCCGGTCAGATCGCTGACCACTAAACCGGCGTTTCCGGCATCAAAGGCGTAAATCAAGTCATCGGCACCGGAAATGGCGCACAAGGCGATCTCTGCCGGGGCGGTGTCGGGTGCGTGGGACTGACGAACCAGACGCAGAGGACGTTCGTCCTCGACAAAGGCGTAAGGGCCGGTGCCCAGAGGCACGCCCCCTGCCCCGTTGTCCCACACCACCGGGATGTCCAGCAGCGCGGGCAGCGCCCCGTTGGGACGGGCCAGATTGAGTATGACCGAGCCGTCGGCCCCGGCACTGATCCGGGTCACGTCGGTCAGCCGGGCGGCGTACAGCGCGCTGGTACGGGCCAGATTGAGGGAATCGACCACGTGAGCGGCCGTGACGGCCGTGCCATCGGAAAAGAAAGCACGCCGAAGCACAAAGGTCCAGGTCAGACCGTCCTCGGATACCGAGGAGGAGGCGCAAAGCTGGCCGTGGGCAGCAAATTGGTTGTCCAGTTCAAACAGACCCTGATAGACCAGACTGCCCAGCACCAGATTGGTGCGGTTGCCGCCGGTGATGGGGTGCAGTGAGGTGTTGGGGTAATACGGCAGGACGAATTCCTGTTTTGTGACCGTGGGAACGGTGGCAGGCGGTTGGTCCGGTGACACGGTAGGTGGAGCGGGCTGCTTGTCGCAGCCGGAAAGCAGCAGCGCAAGCGCCAGAACCAGAACAGACAGGGATTTGCGCACGGCAGTCACTCCTCAAATCGGATGCAGACGCGGCGAAGCGGCGTCAAACCGGCCGGTTCCGGCGGTCGGCGGTGTTACAAAAGCTGAATCATGGAGGCCTGGCTGCCCCGTTGTCCCCGGGTTACCCGGTGGCTCCAGTACTTGTGGGGCAGGCAGGCGGTGCAGTCAGAACAACGGTCAATGTGCGTCTCGCACAGTCCGGCGCGGCGCAGCAGCGCGGCGTTGATCTGCTTTAAGTCCACGGCGTATTTGCCGTTTTCCAAAGGGTGGAGAAAAGGCTGAACGAAGGTGCCCAGCTCGGCCTGCATGGCCGAGGGCACGTCGTCATGGGTTTCAAAGCAGCATTGGTCAATGCCCGGGCCGATAGCAGCCAGAATGGTACCGGGGTCACAGCCGTAATCGCTGCGCATACGGGCAACCGCCTTGCCGGCGATATTTTGTGCGGTACCACGCCAACCGGCATGGACGGCGGCAATGACCCGTTTTGCCGGGTCATACAGCAGCACGGGGATGCAGTCGGCGGTAAAGATGGTCAAGGCGATGCCTGGTTGATCGGTAATCAGACCGTCGCATTCGGTGTCGTTTGGGTCGTAGGGGTCGGCCATGGCATCGTGGATGCCCACCGGGCGAATATCCGCCTTGTGAACCTGCCGGGTAAATACCAGATGGGTTGCGTCAGCACCGATGGCAGTGCAGAAGCGGCGGTAGTTTTCCCGCACATGCTCGGGCTGGTCATCTCGGTTGATGCCCAAATTCAAGCCGGCGCAGATCCCTTCCGACACGCCGCCCAACCGGGTGGAAAATCCATGGGCAACGCCGCCGGCGGCCAAAAAGCTGTCGGCGGCGAGAAAGGTCACGCCATTTGTGGTTTGTTCTTTCATTGCCATTAACCCTGTGCGCTGCCTTCGGGGTGGTACTCTTTGCAGGTGCACTTCTTCCACTTCTGGCCGCGCCCCAAAAAATGTTCCATTTTCCGGGGTCCCCTTCTTTTTTTGATCTGCTCGGGCGAAATGAATTCGCCCGGCATCATTCTCCGCTGCGCTTGGAATGGACGCGCCATAAGGCGCGAGGCGCTTGCGCGCTCTGCGGCAGCGGCGGGGTGTTTCATTAACCCTGTGCGCTGCCTTCGGGGTGGTACTCTTTACAAGTACACTTCTTCCACTTCTGGCCGCTGCCGCAGGGGCAGGGGTCGTTGCGGCCGATTTTGACCGTTTTCTTTACGGGCTGCTTTTTCACGGTGCCGTCGCTGCCGGCGCTTTCGCCGGTGACCTTGGCCACGCGCTCACGCTGCACGTTGCCGGTCTGAACACGCACGGTAAAGATGCGCCGCACCGTTTCGGTCTGAATGGCGGCCACCATTTCCTCAAACATATCATAGCCTTCCTTTTTGTAGGCGATGACGGGGTCGGTCTGGCCGTAAGCGCGCAGACCGATGCCCTGCTTGAGTTCGTTCATGGCGTCGATGTGGTCCATCCAGAATTCGTCGACCACACGCAGCATGACAACACGCTCCAGCTCGCGCATCAGCGGCTCGCCCAGCGCCTTTTCACGCTCGGTATAGACCGCGTCGGCACGCTGCTGCAGGTGCTGGATCAGCGCATCCTGGGTGTACTGGGCCAGTTCGGCGTCCGACAGGGCGCACTCGGCCTCGGTCAAAAATACGTTTTTGTAGGGGGTCACGGCGTCGGCGTAATCCGCCGCACTCATGTGCGCCTGCTCGCCCCAATGGCCGGTGATGGCGGAGGAAATGCCGCCGTGGATCATATTGCGGATGGAGCCGGTGATGTCCTCGCCGTCCAGTACCTGGGCGCGCTGCTTGTAAATGACCTCACGCTGGGTGTTCATGACATCGTCATACTGCAGTACGGCCTTACGGGTCTGGAAGTTGCGCGATTCCACCTGCTTCTGGGCGTTTTCAATGGCGCCGGACAGGATCTTCTGGTCGATGGGGGTGTCGTCATCCAGACCCAGGCGCTCCATCATGTTCTGCACGCGCTCCGAGCCGAACAGACGCATAATGTCGTCCTCCATGGACAGGAAGAAACGGCTTTCACCCGGGTCGCCCTGGCGGCCGGCACGGCCGCGCAGCTGGTTGTCGATGCGGCGGGATTCGTGGCGCTCGGTGCCCAGAATGAACAGACCGCCGGCGGCACGCACTTGATCGGCCTCGTCCTGGATGGCGGCCTTGTACTTGGCCTCGGCCTCGGCAAAGGCACGGCGTGCGTCCAGAATTTCCTGATTGTCGGTTTCGGCAAAGCCGGTGGCTTCCACCAGCAATTCCTCGGTCATGCCGGCCTTGCGCAGCTCGGATTTGGCCAAAAATTCGGCGTTACCGCCCAGCACGATATCGGTACCGCGGCCGGCCATATTGGTGGCCACGGTGACAGCGCCCAGCTTACCGGCCTGGGCCACGATCTCGGCTTCCTTCTCGTGATGCTTGGCGTTGAGCACGTTGTGCTTGACGCCCCGTTTTTGCAGCATTTTGGAGATCAGCCCGGACTTTTCGATGGAAACGGTACCCACCAGAACGGGCTGGCCCTTGGCGTGGCATTCCTCGATCTGGCGAACAATGGCGCGGTACTTGCCGGCCTCGTTTTTGTAGACCACGTCGGGCTGGTCGATACGGGCAACGGGCTTGTTGGTGGGGATCTCCACAATGTCCAGAGAATAGATCTGGCCGAACTCTTCCTCTTCGGTCAAAGCGGTACCGGTCATGCCGGAGAGCTTGTCGTACAGGCGGAAGTAGTTCTGGAAGGTGATGGTGGCCAGCGTCTTGGACTCGTGAGCCACCGTGACGTGTTCTTTGGCTTCGATGGCCTGATGCAGACCCTCGTTATACCGGCGGCCGTACATCAAACGGCCGGTGAACTCGTCCACGATGATGACCTCGCCGTCTTTGACGACGTAGTCAATGTCGCGCTGCATGATGCCGTGGGCCTTCAGCGCCTGGTTGATGTGGTGGGACAGAGTGGCGTTTTCCGGGTCGGCCAGATTTTCCACATTGAAGTGCTTCTCGGCCTTGGCAACGCCCCGGGCGGTCAGTGTGGCCGCGTTGCCCTTTTCATCGACGATGTAATCGGCGTCGATGTCCACGTCCTCTTCCTGCTTCTCGTCGGTCTTGGCCAGCTTCAAACGCTTCAGACCGCGCACAAAGGCATCGGCAAAGGCATACATCTGGGTGGACTTTTCACCCTGGCCCGAAATGATCAGCGGCGTACGGGCCTCGTCGATCAGAATGGAGTCCACCTCGTCCACGATGGCGAACACATGGCCGCGCTGAGCCATCTCATGCTTGTAGATGGCCATGTTGGCGCGCAGGTAGTCAAAGCCAAACTCATTGTTGGTGCCGTAGGTAATATCGGCCTGATAAGCGGCCTGCTTTTCCGCACCCATTACGCCGTGGATGACCAGGCCGACACTCAGACCCAGGAACTTGTAGACCTTGCCCATCCACTCGCTGTCGCGCTTGGCCAGGTAGTCGTTGGCGGTGATGACGTGTACGCCCTTGCCGGTCAGTGCATTGAGGTAGGCAGGCAGGGTGGCCACCAGCGTCTTGCCTTCGCCGGTCTTCATTTCGGCGATACGGCCCTGGTGCAGGATAATGCCGCCGATCAGCTGCACCCGATAGGGGCGCATACCCAGCACGCGCCAGGCGGCCTCACGGCAGGTGGCAAAAGCTTCGGGCAAAATATCGTCCAGCGTTTCGCCGTCGGGAAGGCGCTGCTTGAGCTCGGGGGTCTTGGCCTGCAGTTGCGCATCGGTCAGTGCTTTGTATTCCTCCTCCAGCGCTTCGATCTTGTCCACCAACGGGGTGATGGCCTTGACCTCGCGTTCCGAGTGGGAGCCGAACAGTTTGGAAAAGATACCCATAGTTAAAAATCGACCTTTCGGTAGTAGTTGATATAATAAATCAATTTAGTATATCACAATTGAAGGAGAGAGAAAAGAAGAATTTATGAATTCTCCGTGAAAAATCGCCCCGGCCGTATGTGTCGGCCGGGGCGAAAAATCAGTCGATCAAAACGCAGGAGGTATAGGTTAGCGTCAGCGGCCCGTAGTAGTAGGGCAGTCCGGACTGCTCGCATACCTTGGACACCAGCAGGCCGTAGGCCTCCATGGAGGGAATGGCCTTTTTGGGGAAGCGGCAGGGCGCGTCGGGATAGGTGCACTGGGGACACAGCGTGCAGCCGCCGGTGGCCATGGGCAGACAGTCGGGATACTCCCGGCGCAGCTGCTCCACAAATTGCTCGAAGCTGCGCTTCTGATCCTGCTCGGCCTGCTGCATGGCCTCCACATCAAAGTCATCCTCCATTTGGGCGGTGGTTTGCAGCAGAACGCCGCGGCTGTACTTGGATGCCCGGGCGGCAACCTCGTCCAGCGTACCGCAGCCCGGCGGGCAGGTCCAGCAGGTTCCGAATTTTCCGCAGCGGTCGGCGGCGCACATATCCCGTACCTCGGGCATGAATTCCAGCGCCTGGGTATTCAGCTCGCCCACATGGGAAAAGCCGCATTCCTGCGCCATTTGCAGGATCTCTTGGGTCGTAGACATGGGGGTTCCCTCCTCTTTCGCCCCATTGTACCACGAAATCGGGAAAAAGCTATATCAAAAATCAAGTAATGTATGGTATAATTTGAAATCAAAACCACGGCAAGGAGCTGCGCCATGAAAAAGTTTCGGGAAAATCAAATCGTACCGCTGACCATTACGGGCTACGGCTCGGACGGCGAGGGTGTGGCCCGTCTGCCCGACGGCATGACCTGCTTTGTCCCTGTGGCAGTACAGGGGGAAACCTGCATGGTGCGTCTGGTCAAGGTGGGCCGCTCCTGCGCCTGGGGCGAGGTGGAGCAGGTGACTACCCCCTCCCCGGCTCGTCAAGCGTCCGACTGTGCCTGCTACGCCGACTGCGGCGGCTGCTCCCTGCGGCACATGACCTACGAGGAAGAACTGGCGCTGAAAAAGCAGAAGGTGCAGGATGCGCTGAATCGCATCGGTGGCTGGGAAGGCACGGTTTGCGCAATATTTGGCGCAAAAAATACCGAGCGTTATCGAAATAAGGTGCAATTCCCGGTGGCCGCCGGCCCGTGCATCGGGTTTTATCAAAAGCGCACCCACGCCGTCACCGACGTGGAGGACTGCCTGCTGCAGCCCGTGTCGGCGGCCTGTCTGCGCACGGCGGTCAAGGACTGGATGGTGCAGTACGGCGTAAGCGCCTATGACGAGCGCGCCCACAAGGGGCTGGTGCGTCATGTGTATGTGCGCACCAATGCTAAGGGGGAAAGCCTGTGCTGTCTGATGGTCAACGGCGCAGCGCTGCCCCACGAGGAGGCGCTGGTGGCCGCCCTGCGCACGGCCGAGCCGGGACTGGTGGGCGTCATTTTGGGCGTCAACGAGAAAAAAACCAATGTGATCCTGGGCCAAAGCTACCGCACCCTCTGGGGACAGGATACGCTGGAGGAAACTTTGTGCGGTCTGACCTTCCGCCTGTCGGTGCCCTCTTTCTTTCAGGTCAACCGGGAGCAGACCGAGGTGCTGTACGCCAAGGCGCTGGAGCTGGCCGGGCTGACCGGGAGCGAAACGGTGCTGGACCTGTACTGCGGCATCGGCACCATCTCGCTGGCGCTGGCCAAACGGGCCGGGCGGGTCATCGGTGCTGAGGTGGTGCCCGAGGCCATCGAGGACGCCAAAGAAAACGCCGCGCGCAACGGCATCGAAAACGCGGAATTTTTCTGCGGCGATGCCGGCGCCATTGCCGCCAGACTGGCCGATGAGGGGCTGCGCCCCGACGTGATCACGGTGGATCCGCCCCGCAAGGGACTGGCCGCCGACGTGGTGGACACCATCGCAAAAATGTCCCCCGACCGGGTGGTTTACGTTTCCTGTGACCCGGCCACGCTGGCCCGGGACGTCAAGCGGTTTGCCGAAGCGGGCTACGCCGCACAAACCGCCCTGGCCGTCGATCTGTTCCCGCGGACAAGCCATGTGGAAAGCGTTGTGTTGCTGACGAAAACACCGCAGTAAGGCTGAATTGCCTTGATTGCCACGGGGATGTTACTTTGCGTTGCTTGCTGCAACGGGGGCATACGGCATATGATGATGCCATCAGCAAAAAGGAGGTTTTTCATATGCTGGGAGAACGAATCAAAGAATTAAGAAAACAAAAGGGATATTCTCAAGAAACCTTGGCACAGCAAATGAATGTGGTGCGCCAGACGGTTTCGAAATGGGAAAACGGCACGTCGGTGCCCGACGCGGAGATGCTCAAGAATTTAGCTGAAATTTTTGAAGTGCCGGTGAGCGTGCTTTTGGGAGAGGCGTATGTGCCGGAAGAAACCGCCGGAGATCAAGCCTATCGTGACATTGCGCGGCAGCTGGCCATTCTCAATGACCAACTGGCAACGCAGGCCGCACGCAGGAAAAGAAGGGTTTGCAGAACCATCGTGGGAGTGATCCTTGCGGCGATTTTGCTGTTTGTTCTGTACGTTGGCACCAACATTGTATATCGTTCGATGCAGGAACGAGATCAAATTCTGACCGAAACGACCATTGAATGTGTTTTGGGCGAGGAACATTATTTTTATGGGGTCACGTACGATCAAAATTATCAGGTCATCTATGGCGGCGGCGACGCCTTCATCGCAAATCACGTTCAGACCGAGCAGTATGGCGATGCAAATGTTCTTTTGGCGCAGATCGAGGACTATTTCACGGCGCGCGGTGGAACCTACACCGTGATCGAAGAAAAAATCGTAGAAGAATGAGAAAAGCAGGGTGAAACACAATGGCAAAGCAAGACCGAGAGAGCAAAAAAACCAAACAATCCGCCCCCAAGGGGGCGTCGGGTAAGAAGCGTGCCCTTTGGATCGCGCTGGGGGTTATTGCGCTTTTGCTGGTCATAGCGCTGGCCTTCTTTGCCGGAATGGTGATGGGCGAAACCCCGAACAATGATGCCATGTCCACCGACCAGGGCATCACCGACACGCCGCAGCCCGGCGATCCAGTGCAGTTACCCGGCACGCCCGGCGGGGAAACGGACACCCCTGCGGAGCAAGCGCCGCAGGTGAATCCCGATGCGCCGACCTCTGAGCCGGAGCAGACCGAGCCGCCTGCGCAGGGTTCCGCCGAATCGGATGCCGCGCAGGGCGAGCAACCCACGGACGAAAACCCCAAGGGTGAAGTGCCGCAGGGCGAGCTTTTGGTCTATGTGGACACCGCCAACTCCTGGGGGGACAAGCCGGTGTTTCACCAGCTGACCATCACGCTGGCCAATACCACGAACAAGGATATCAATGGCTGGAGCGTGCAGATTCAAGTGGGCAACGCCGCGCTGACGGAGGGGTGGAACGGAAATTACAGCATTAAAAATGGGGTTCTGACGGTCAGCAATGTAGACTACAATGCCATTGTGCCGGCCGGTGGCACACAGGAGATCGGCTGTATTCTCTCCGGTGTCACCGGGGATTACTCCTATACCACGCAGATTCAAGGCACGCAGACCCCTGCTGCCGGAAACCAGAATCAGGACCAGAATCAGAACCAGAATCAACCGAAGCCCCAGCAGCCCAAGCCCAACGCCGGTGGCAATTCGCCGGCGGCTAACCCGGGTGCGCTGCCGGTTCCGGCCCCCACCACGGATGACTGGCTGCATGTGCAGGGCAACAAAATCGTGGATAAAAACGGCAAGCAGGTCTGGCTGACCGGCGTCAACTGGTTTGGCTACAACACGGGCACCAATCTGTTTGACGGGCTTTGGAATTCCGATCTGAATACTTCCATTCAGAGCATTGCCAACCGCGGCTTTAATCTGATCCGCATCCCCATGTCGGCCGAGCTGATCCTGCAATGGAAAAACGGGCAGTACCCTGCCGCCAACTTTAACCAGGCCACCAATTCCTATCTGGTGGGCATGAACAGTTTGGAGATTTTCGATTATGTTATCGGCCAGTGCCGGGCTTCCGGCCTAAAGATCATGATCGATATCCACTCGGCCAAAACCGACAGCATGGGTCATATGACCAATCTGTGGTACAACGGCGATATTACCACCGAGAAGTATCAGCAGGCGCTGGTGTGGATGGCCCAGCGGTATGCCAAGGACGATACCATTATTGCCTATGACCTGAAGAATGAGCCCCACGGCAAGCCCAACGAACAGGATAAGGCCATCTGGAACGATTCCACGGCAAAAAACAACTGGAAGTATGTGGCCGAGCAGACGGCGCTGAAAATATTGGAGAAAAACCCCAATGTGTTGATCATGGTGGAAGGCACCGAGATCTACCCGGTGGATATCCAGAAAAACGGGGATTACTCCTCCACCAATAGCAAGGATTACTACTTCAACTGGTGGGGCGGCAATTTGCGCGGCGTGGCCGATTATCCCATCAACCTGGGCAAGCACCAGGATCAGCTGGTATACTCCCCCCACGATTACGGCCCCACGGTGTATCAGCAGCCCTGGTTTAAGGACGGCTACAATTACGATTCTCTCTATAAAGATTGCTGGCATGACAACTGGCTTTATATCCACGAGGATGGCACCGCTCCCCTGCTGATCGGGGAATGGGGCGGTTTCATGCGCCAGCCCAACCTGACCTGGATGACGCATATGCGCAGTCTGATCAAAAACTATCATCTTCACCACACCTTCTGGTGCTTCAACGCAAACTCCGGCGACACCGGCGGACTGGTGCTGGACGATTTCAAAACCTGGGACGAAACAAAGTACAATTTTGTAAAGGAAGTCCTGTGGCAGGAAAACGGTAAATTCGTGGGTCTGGACCATGTCATCCCCCTCGGCCCGGCCGGAAACGGTATTTCTTTGAGCCAGGCGAAGGGGCTGAAATAAGAAGATTTTGAAACACTATGTGGATATGTAAAGAAATTTTTACAGATATTTTTTGTGATGTAAACGCCGCTTGATGGAAACTGTTTCGTGGATTTTCTATGATGAGGATGCTTCCTGTGGAGGCAAAAACAAAAAGGTGGATCGAGAACATGGAAATCGGAAGCAAACTCAAAAAAGCACGAAATGAAACGGGGATCACCCAGGAACATGCGGCCGAGGTACTTGGTGTGAGCCGACAAACCATCTCCCATTGGGAGAACAACAAGTCGTATCCCGACATCATCAGCGTGATCAAAATGAGTGACCTCTATTCCGTA
>JAZSCJ010000134.1:0-7016 GCA_045602885.1 Oscillospiraceae bacterium | reverse complement strand
CAAGGGCAAGCCGCCGTTACTTTGTTTAGATTTCTTCTTCGTCAGAGTCGGGTTCTTCGCCCTCTTCCGGGGCAAGCGCTTCGTCGTCTTCCGCCTCGGCCGCTTCCTGTGCCGGCATTTCCTCCGCCGTCACATTGGCTTCGTCCTCCGGCTGAACCGGCGCTTCGGACTGCTGGGGCGCGTTGGGCGCCGTATAATAACCGCCTTCGGGCGGCGTGACCGGCTGTTCTGCCGCAACGACCGCCGCAACAGGAATCTCATCCGCCACAACGGCCTCGTCCGCTACGCTGCACTGGTGGTCGTAGCCGCTGACATAGTTGAAAAAGAGTGCGTAGGAAGTCGACTGATAGCCGATCAGCCACACAACCAGGGGCAGCGACAGCACCTCAGCCAAAATGATCCAGAGCATCATGCTCTCGGTGATCTGCTCGGTGGCAGCCGAAGCGGCAACCGGATCCATGGCCATGGCGTCCATAAACGCCACCTCCATGCCGGTGGCAAACACACCGATGCCCATGACAACTGCGATGATCAAAGCCGACAAAAGGGTCCAGCCCAGGAAGGACAAGCACAGCATAAAGAACTTGCCCTTGTAGCCACGCATCATCCGAATGCTGCGGCGAATGGCGTCCATCACACCGGCCTCGGGCCGCTCGGCCAGAGCGTAGCTGGCCATAATGTAACGCAGGGAAATCCACACGCAAAACACGATCAGCGCAATGTACAGCACAATGACCATCACAACCACAAGCGGAAGCAACGAATCTCCCAACAGGAACAGCACAACGAGCAGCATCACATAAACAAAAACACCCAAACAGGCCCACAAGAAAGAAAACAGGCCCACCAGAAGGTTGGTGCCGATGGCGCGCCCGGCATAGGCAAAGGGCTCAAACAGCGTTCCCATGGTAGCCGGTTCTCCACGCGATACACGCAGAGCATAGTTGGAAAGACCGACCCCCATGACCAGTATGAACATCATCAGCAAAATGAACAGGAAAAAGTAAACCACGCCGCTGAGCACGCCGCCCTCATCGCCCAACGCGGTCAACAGATCATTCAAACCTACTGTTACCAAATAATACACCAGCGTCACCAACATAAAGTGCGGCTTGGTGGCTTTTAAGCACTGTTTCGCCTTCTGCTTCAGTGCCTTGCGGTTGTACATACTACCGTCTCCTCTCAAATACTAAGGGCAACCGAGCCTATGCTCAGTCGCCCTTAGAATAGCACAATTTGAATAAAAATGCAAGATTATCTGCGGCCACGACTGCCGCCGAAGCCACCCGAACGACTGCCACCGGAGGACCGGGAACGGCTGCCGCCAAAGGAACCGGAGCGACTGCTGCCAAAGGAGCTGCCGCCGGAACGGCCACGACCACCGAAGGAACCGGAAGAAGGCCGACTACTTGTCCCCCCGGAGGAGCTGGAGCGGTAGTTGCTGGTCCGACTCACAAAGCTACCGATATTCGCACCGATCGACGAGGATGTGCGGCGGTAACTCCTTGTGGATGTATATCCGCCACCGTACCCAACATTGGAACGGTAGGATCTGGAACTGCCGTAGCGGTTGCGCCGGCTGCGTAGCAACAGAACCAGAACGACCACCATCAGCAGTACCATAAGTACTACCCCAAGGCTGAAGCCCACGCCCAGCGGCCCGCCCAGGAATCTAGCCTCTTCGCTCATGCAAAGATGCAGCTGCCCGAACAAACTCAAGGTCGCTTTGTCGTAGTCGCCGTTTTGAACATGACCATACAGGCAGGTGTCCACAAAGCTGACCGACTGCTTTGCGAGCAAATCATAGAAATCGCCGGCGGCCACAACGCTGTATTCCTTGGTTTGCTTGCAAAACAGCACCAGGGCATCGTCTTCGCCCAGCTGAAGCTGCTCGCCCCAGTCCCAAGCCGCGTCCTCAGCCGTGCCCGAAAGGCTTTCTACCGTCACCACAGCCATAATGCTTTGGGTCATCTGATCCCAGTTGGCATTGTAAAGGCTCAGCTGCTTTTCCGTTTTAGGAGAAAGGACATCGGCCTGGTCCACGATATAGGTTTGAAAATAAGCGGTGTCCAGCGTCTCATCCAGCGGCACTCCACCCTCGGGAATGGATACCACCGGCCGCTTGGAAAAGCCGTACAGGGACGAGAGCACAATGGCCAGGATCAAAATAACGATGGCAACGCTACGCTTTTTCAGCAGGTTCATAACAACCTCCTTAAACCTTCCTTGTTAGCCGCGCAGCTCCAGCAGCTTCTGCTTCAGCTCGCCCTCAATGCGACCCAGCTCGGCTTCGGCTTCCTTGCGCTTGGCAGCGCCGTCCTGCTGAATCTTCATGACCTCATCCAGCGTGGAGATCAACTGCTGGTTGGTGTGCTGCAGGGTCTGGATGTCCACCACGGAGCGCTCGGCCTCCTTGGCCGTCTCGATGGTGCCCATCTTGAGCATATCGGCATTCTGCTTGAGCAGGTCGTTGGTCATGTTGGTCACGGCGCTCTGAGCGGCAGTGGCCTGACGGGAGTGCTCCAGACCCAGAGCCAGCACCATCTGGCTCTTCCACAGGGGGATGGTGTTGACCAGCGAGGACTGGATCTTCTCCAGCATCAAAGCATCATTGTTCTGCAGCAGACGGGTCTGGGGGCCCATCTGAATGGAGATCATACGGGTCAGCTCCAGATCATGCAGCTTCTTTTCAAAGCGAGTGCACAGGTTGGCCAGATCGTTGTATGCCTGCGCATCCTCCTGCGCGCCCGTCTCCTCGGCCTTCTTGCGCAGCTGCTCCAGCTCGTTGGCACGCACCGCGTCCAGACGCTTCTTACCGGCCAGGATATACATGGTCAGTTCCTTGTAATACTTGGTGTTGAGCTCAAACATCTGGTCCAGCATGGCGATGTCCTTCATCAAGGTCACCTGATGGCCTTCCAGAACATCCACGATCTTATCCACATTGGCCTCTGCCTTGGAGTAGGATGCCTTGATGGCCTCCAGCTCGTTGCGCTTTTTCTGGAAGAAACCCAGAAGACCCTTTTTCTCCTCCACGCCGAAGTTCTTCAGCTCTACCACCAGCGAAGACAGTGCATCGCCCACTTCGCCCAAATCCTTGGTGCGCACACCGTTGAGGGCATTTTCCGAGAAGGAGGCAATGTTCTTCTGGGCGGCAGCACCATACTGCAGCACCACGGCCGAATCGGTAATATCGATCTTCTCGGCAAAGTCATTTACCATCTTACGCTCTTCCTCGGTCAGCTGGCTTTCATCCAGCTTGACCGCGTTGGCGTCACGCTCGGCCTGCGCCGCAGCCTGCGCGGCGGCGGCATCGGTGGCGGCGCTGGTGGGCTCCAGCGTCAGCGTGGGGGCAGCCGGCGCCGCAGGCGCGGCGGCCATGGCCGTATTCAGATCGGGGGTCAGGGTCAGTTCGGGGGTCATATTGATATTTTCAGACATATTTATTTCCTCCTGCTCGATTGGTTGTTTTTAGTTATGTTTATGTTTTCGATTTCTTCATGCGGGACCATTGGATCCAATACAACACGCTGCACAC
Source organism: Oscillospiraceae bacterium (assembly GCA_045602885.1). GTDB lineage: Bacteria > Bacillota > Clostridia > Oscillospirales > Oscillospiraceae > JAJPXI01. Next base: position 3,478 of record JAZSCJ010000134.1, on the reverse strand, counting down.
GCCGTTCATACCGGCCAACAAGGCCCTCCCTACGATTTGCTTCGTACTGGCACCCTCCACGAGGTAATCCACCGCCAGGCCGCCCCAACAGAACGCAAGGACGGTCCAGATAATCGCCAGAATCAAGGCCCCTTCTTGGGTCATTTTATTCTCTTTTTTCTGTTTGCTCTTTGCATATCCATCCATACCGGCATCACCTTTACTGCTCACCGGCCATCTGCACGCCGCCGATGCCCTCGCGCGCCAGCATTTGCTCCATGACGGTAATATCGGTGGAAATGTCCAGCGCCTCGTCACCGAACAATGCGTCCAGCTGCTTGTCAAAGGCATCGACGATGTTGGTCATAATATCCTCGATCTTGCCCTTGGTGCCATCCACGTTGGTGCCCGAAATGCCGGCATCGTCCGCCCGGTCATAGGCGTTGAGCAGCTTGAGCGTGGTGGGCAGGTAGTAATTCAAAAAGCGACGGATCTGGGGCAGCTTTTCCGGGGTTTCCACCACAAGCGCAATGATCTTCTGGGTGGTGGACTCCAGCCGGTCGATCTGACCCGAAATGGTCTCATCCTGAATGGCCTCATTCAGACGGTGCATCTCGCTCAGCGCCCGATCCCGCTCTTTGAGCAGGGCATCGACCTCCGGATTGCCGGTGCTTTCTTCCTTGGCCGGCTCGGCTTTGACTTCGGGCTCTGCCTCGGGCGTGTCATACGTCTTATTGGGCCAAATCTTACGGCCAATGCAGAACACCACAACCGAAGCCACGACCGCCAGCGCAAAGTGCAGGGGTTTGTACAGCGGAAATGCCACCGCCCACACGACCCAAAGCACCGCCACCGCATAAATGGGTGCCACCGATTTTTTTACGACTTTCGCCATAAGACACCTCCTTGCAAAGGAAAAAATTTCAAATATCATTGTACTGCTATTCTCCGCCGGGTGTCAAGAATTCGTTGACATTATTTGCGAAATTCATTAGAATTAAAAGAACGTAATCAATACAGCAAAAGGAAGTTTCAAAATGATGACGCTTGACCAATTTAAAACCGCCCGCAACGTACTGTCCGGCGTGCTGCGGGACACCCATCTGATCTACTCCCCCGCCCTGTCCAAGGCCGGCGGCAATCAGGTTTACATCAAGCCGGAAAATATGCAGGTCACCGGCGCCTACAAAATTCGCGGCGCTTACTACAAGATCAGCACTCTGACCGAAGAACAAAAGGCAAACGGTCTGGTGACTGCCTCGGCAGGCAACCACGCCCAGGGCGTGGCCTACGCCTCCCAGCAATCCGGCGTGCAGGCCACCATCGTCATGCCCACCACCACGCCGCTGGTCAAGGTCAACAACACCAAGGATTACGGTGCCAACGTCGTTCTCCACGGTGAGACCTTTGACGATGCCGCCGAGCTGGCCGCCCGTATGTCCGAGGAAGAGGGTCTGACCTACGTTCACCCCTTCAACGACCCCGTTCTGGCCACCGGCCAGGGCACCATCGCCTATGAGATCTTCTCCGACCTGCCCGATGTGGATGTCATTCTCATTCCCATTGGCGGCGGCGGTCTGGCCGCTGGCGTGGCTACGCTGGCCAAGCTGCTCAACCCCAACGTCAAGGTCTACGGTGTGGAGCCGGCCGGCGCCGCTTCCATGAAGGCCAGTGTGGAGGCCGGCCACATCGTCACGCTGGACAAGGTGGTTACCATCGCCGACGGCGTGGCCGTCAAGACTCCCGGCGACCAGATCTTCCCCTACATCCAGAAAAATCTGGACGGCATCATCACCATCGACGACAATGAGCTGGTGGACGCCTTCCTGGACATGATGGAAAAGCACAAGATGATCGTGGAAAACGCCGGTCTGTTGACCATCGCCGCGCTGAACCATCTGGACTGCAAGGGCAAAAATGTGGTGCCTGTCCTGTCGGGCGGCAACATGGACGTTATTACCGTCTCCTCGCTGGTGCAGCACGGTCTGCTCAGCCGCGGCCGCATTTTCTCTTTCTCGGTACAGCTGCCCGACCGTCCCGGCGAGTTGCTGCGCGTGGCCGAGATCGTGGCCGGCGAGAACGGCAACATCATCAAACTGGACCACAACCAGTTTGTCAACATCAACCGCCAAAGCGGTGTGGAACTGCGTGTCACGCTGGAGGCCTTCGGCCATGTCCACAAGCGCAAGATTCTGGACGCGCTCATCGCCGCCGGTTACGATGCGCAGGAAACGCTGACGGCATCCTTCTGAATTCCATCCAATTCTCACCGCCCGACGGACAGACCATTCCATCCGCCGGGCGGTTATCAAAAGCGGAGCGCTTCCGGTTTTCACGCCGAGCCCCGGGCCATGTGGGTCTGGGAGAGGGCCGCAAGCCATGCACCGGGCTTTCATCCGCGTAAAGCATCCTATGTAAACGGCCCCGTCCGGGTGCCGCACTTCACCCAGGGAGGACAACCAACATGATCAAAATCGCCCCCTCCATCCTTTCAGCTGATTTCTGCAATCTGGAACGGGATATCCGGGCCATCCAAACTGCCGACTGGGTCCATGTGGACGTTATGGACGGTGCCTTTGTGCCCAACATCACCATCGGCGTGCCGGTGGTGCAGTCCATTCGCAAGCACACCGATATGTTCCTGGACGTACATCTGATGATCGACAAGCCGGTGCGCTATGTGGAGCAGTTCTGCGACGCAGGCGCCGATCTGGTCACCGTCCATGTGGAAGCCGACTACCCCGAATTCATTCAGCAGGCTCTCGACAAAATCCACGCCAAGGGCAAAAAGGCCGGCATCGTGCTCAAGCCCAAGACCACCTGGCACGCCGTTTTGCCCTACATCGATCAGGTAGAGCTGATTTTGGTCATGACGGTGGAGCCCGGCTTCGGCGGCCAGAAATTCATGACCGACCAGATGGACAAGGTCACTGCCATCCGTAAGCTGATCGACGAGCGCAACCCTGCCTGCGATCTGGAGGTAGATGGCGGCGTTTCACCCACCACCTACAAAACCTGCATTGAGGCCGGTGCCAATGTGCTGGTAGCCGGCTCGGCCGTATACGGCGCACCCGACATTGCCCAGGCCATCGCCGCATTGCGAGGTGAATGACCTTGCAGTACTTCCCTCCCGCGCTGGAAGCGCTGGTTGAGCAGTTTGCCCGTCTGCCCGGCGTCGGCAAAAAAAGCGCCCAGCGACTGGCCTTTTTCCTGCTGGGTCTGCCCGATGGCGAGGCCGAAGCCTTTGCTGACGCCATCCTCAAAGCGCGCAAGGCCATCTCCTTTTGTCCCATCTGCCAGAACTTTGCCGAGGGCGACGGCAAGTCGGATCGTAGCCATGTCGTTCTGTGAGCCAAGGAGTTGAATCTATCAATTGTCTTCCTAAGACGCTTGGCCTCCGACTTATGGCGAGGCCGAAGCCTTTGCTGACGCCATCCTCAAAGCGCGCAAGGCCATCTCCTTTTGTCCCATCTGCCAGAACTTTGCCGAGGGCGACGGC
>JAZSCJ010000133.1:0-4486 GCA_045602885.1 Oscillospiraceae bacterium | reverse complement strand
GATAAGCCCACCGCCAACCCCGACCGCATCAAGCAGCAGCTGACCGAGCATGGTCTGGTTTCCGAGGAGTGGGGCGGCGGCACCATCATCTGCCCCATTTCCGCTAAGACCGGGATGGGTATCGACAACCTGCTGGAGATGGTCAATCTGACCGCCGAAATGCAGGAACTCAAGGCCAACCCCAACCGTACCGCCCACGGCGTGGTCATCGAGGCCAAGCTGGACAAGGGCCGCGGCCCGGTGGCCACTCTGCTGGTGCAGAACGGCACCCTGAAGCAGGGCGACATCATCATTGCCGGCACCGCCGTGGGCCGCGTGCGCGCCATGGCCGATGCCAAGGGCGGAAAGCTCAAGCAAGCCGGCCCCTCGGTGCCCGTTGAGATCATCGGTATGGGCGAGGTGCCCGGTGCCGGTGACGGTTTCCACGCCGTTGCCGACGAGCGCATGGCCCGCGAACTGGTGGAGCAGCGTAAGCACGACCAGAAGATGGCGGCTTCCAGCCCCGTGGGCAAGGTCAGCCTGGAGGATCTGTTCAGCCAGATCCAGGCCGGCGAGATGAAGAATCTGAATGTCATCGTCAAGGCCGACGTGCAGGGTTCTGCCGAGGCCGTCAAGGCCAGCCTGGAGAAGATCTCCAACGAGGAAGTGCGCGTGCGCGTCATCCACTGTGCGGTGGGTGCCATCAACGAGTCCGACGTTATGCTGGCCACCACCTCGGGCGCTATCATCGTGGGCTTCAACGTCCGCCCCGACAACAACGCCAAGGACACGGCACTGCGCAACCATGTGGATATGCGGATGTACCGCGTGATCTACGATGCCATCAACGAGATCGAAGCGGCCATGAAGGGCATGTTGACCCCCAAGTTCAAGGAAGTGGAACTGGGTCAGGCCGAGGTGCGCGAGGTCTTCCGTATCACCAATGTGGGTATGGTGGCCGGCTGCTACGTCATCAACGGCAAGATGCAGCGCGGTGCCAATATGCGCCTGCTGCGTGACAACATCGTCATTTACGATGGTTCCATCGCTTCTCTGCAGCGCTTCAAGGACAGTGTCAAGGAAGTGGCCACCGGCTACGAGTGCGGCATTACCTTTGAAAAGTGGCAGGATATCAAGGAAGGCGATATCATCGAGGCATTTATTATGGAGCAGATCGAAGTGTAATTTATTTCACGCCATTAACCGAAAAGGGGCGGGCGCAGCGCCCGTCCCTTTTCCTGCATGAGGAGAATCGCTATGGCAAGCAATCGAATTGGGCGCATCAATGAGGAGATCCAGCGTGAGCTGGCCAACCTGATCCGCAGCGTCAAGGATCCCCGCGTGACCGGCATGATCTCGGTCACCGCCGTGGAGACCACCCCCGACCTGCGTTACGCCAAGGTATTTATCAGCGTACTGGACAAAAGTGACTGCGCGCAGGTGCTCAAAGGTCTGAAGTCGGCCTCGGGCTGGCTGCGCCGAGAGCTGGGCCGCGCCCTGAATCTGCGCTACACCCCCGAGCTGCAGTTCGAGCGGGATGACTCCATCGACAAGGGCACGCACATTCTGGATCTGCTGCGTGACCCCAATGTGGTCAAACCGGCCAATCCGGCCAATGCCCACATTGTGCTGGACGAGGAGGACTGACCATGAACAACTTGACGGAATCGCAGGCCGCGGGCCTTCTACGAGAGCAGGATGACATTCTCATCCTGACCCACCGCCGCCCCGACGGTGATACCATCGGCTGTGCAGCGGCGTTGTGCTGTGCCCTGCGGCAGGCGGGAAAGCGGGCCTGGGTGCTGCCCAACGAGGATGCCACCGATCTGTTTACCCCCTATCTGAAGGGGCTGGAGTACCCCGGTGACACCGTGCCGGCCTTTGTGGTGGCGGTGGATGTGGCCGAACTGGATATGCTGCCTCTCAGCGCACAGGTTTGGTGTGACCGGATCGATCTGGTCATCGATCACCACCCCTCCAATACGGGTTACGGCAAGGAAAACTGCATTTATCCCGTCTGCGCCGCCTGCGGTGAGATCGTCTATGATGTTTGCCGGGCGCTGTGCGAGATCACGCCGGAGATCGCCCTGCCGCTTTATCTGGCCATCTCCACCGATACCGGCTGCTTTGTCTACAACAACACCACCGAGCGTACCCACTGGGTGGCCGCCGATCTGATCAAGCTGGGCATTGCCTATCAGCAGGTCAACAAGCGACACTTCCGCACCAAGAGCTTTCGCCGCTTGAAGCTGGAGGGCATGATGGCCGCCGGCATGGAGCTGCTGCAAGATGGAACGCTGGCCATCGCCTCGCTTTCGCTGGCCGATCTGGCGGCGGTGGGCGCCAAGGAGACCGATGTAGAGGATATCGCCTCCTTCATCGGACAGGTGGAGGGCGTATCCAGCGCCGTGACCATCCGCGAGCTGGCACCCGGCCAGTGCAAACTCAGTGTACGTACCGATCCCGAAAAGCTCAATGCCACCCGGGTCTGTGCCCTGCTGGGCGGCGGCGGCCACGCTGCGGCCGCCGGCTGCACCGTGATGGGCAGCGTGCAGGATGCCCGTGACGCTATCGTCAAGGCCATTGAGACCATTCAGGCACAGGATCATTCGTAAGAAGATAAAACGACCGTCCCGAACCTTGTGGTTCGTGGACGGTCGATTTTCGTTCAGCTTTTTTCTTGGAAGGTAGTGCCGCAGCTTCGGCAGGTGATGGTGATTTTGCCCTTGCCCCGGGGCACGCGCAGAGTCTGCTTGCAATGGGGGCACTTGAAATAACAATGATCCTTGTCCCGTGCCATGGTGCGGCGCAGTTTGAACCATTGGGTAATGGGCCGGGTCAGCTGCAGAAACTTGGCGTTTTCCGCACGGCGGCGATCGATCTTGTGGGACATCATGCGCAGGATAGCCAGCAGCAGGCACAGCAGACCCAGCGCGCGCAAAATACCCAGATGGGTAAGAAACGTCAGCAGATACAGTACCACCAAAACAAGATTCAGTTGATCATTGCCGTATCGGCCCTGCATCAGTCGCTGAAAAAATTTCATAGATTCCGGGCGCTCCTTTGCTGTGCACTTGATCGTCTAATACTATAATCCTTTCCCGCCGCTGCGTCAATGCCGCACCCGGTAAACAATTTGTGAATTCTGTCTTGCACAGCCGATGCAATGCCGATATAATCAAAAATAGATTGTACGGATCCATTGAGATCGTTCATTTTCAAGATAAGGGGGCCTCTTTTTATGAGCCGCATCGACAAGGAAAACTATTATCTGGATATTGCCGACACCGTTTCCGAGCGCTCTACCTGCCTGCGCCGCTGCTATGGCGCCATCATCGTCAAAAACGACGAGATCATTTCCACCGGCTACAACGGCGCGCCCCGCGGCCGAAAGAACTGCGCCGATCTGGAATACTGCACCCGTGAGGAACTGAAGATCCCCTCGGGTCAGCGTTATGAGCTGTGCCGCAGTGTGCACGCCGAGGCCAACTGCATCATTTCCGCCGCCCGAAAGGACACCATGGGCGCAACTTTGTACATGGCCTGCCGTGACCCCAAAAGCGGAGCGTTGATTCCCGACTCCACCTCCTGCGCCATGTGCCGCCGCCTGATCATCAATGCCGGTATCGAGCGCATTGTCATCCGGGACACCAAGACCGATTATCGCGTGGTCTACGTGCAGGACTGGGTGGACCAGGACGATTCCCTGCCCGAAAACATGTGAAACAGGTCACATCTGTCCGTCCAATACGGACAAATTCGCTTGACATAATGTATGAAAACAATTAAAATATATAAGGTTTACTATCAAAATTTACAATATGATATAACCATGTCCTGATCCACAACTATTTGAGAATCGAAAAAATCGAAAGAAAGGAGTTACCATGATACCAATTTGGTTAGCGATTGTACTGTGCGTGGCCTGCCTGTTGGTGGGTACGCTGATCATTGGTCTTCCGCTGGGAATTCAGTACCGCAAGCGCGTGGCTGAAAAGGAAATCGGAAGCGCCGAGGAAGAAGCCAAGCGCATCATCAACGACGCCATCAAGTCGGCTGAAAGCAAGAAGCGCGAAGCTCTGGTGGAAGCCAAGGAAGAAATTCTGCAGGCACGCAATGAGCACGAAAAGGAAGTCAAGGAACGCCGCGCCGACCTGCAAAAGCAGGAGCGCCGCCTCCAGCAGAAGGAAGAAAATCTGGACCACAAGCTGGAGAACATGGAAAAGAAGGAAGAAGCCTTCAACAAAAAGCAGGAGGCTCTGGAAGAGCAGAAGGAAGAGGTCGCTCAGCTCAAGAAGGCCCAGATGGAAATGCTGGAGCGCATTCCCGGCTATACCGCGGTAGAGGCCAAGTGCTATCTGATCAACCAGCTGGAGGCCGAGGTCTCACACGAGTCGGCCATGAAGATCAAGGAGATCGAGTCCCGCTACAAGGAAGAGGCCGACACCATGGCCCGCGAGCTGATCTCTCTGGCCATTCAGCGCTGCGCCGCCGACCATGTGGCCGA
>JAZSCJ010000132.1:0-19311 GCA_045602885.1 Oscillospiraceae bacterium | reverse complement strand
GGAGCATAAGCTCTACCGTGCGATTTTTGGTTGTTTCAAGGTTGACAATAGGCTGTGCGTCCGGTGGTGTAAAGGTTGTTGCCGTGACAGTCAATGGCGACGGTCAGCGGCAGGTTTTCCACCGTCATGCGCTTAATGGACTCACATCCCAGATCATCAAAGGCGATGACTTGGGCGGTCTGGATGCACTTGGCGATCAAAGCGCCTGCGCCGCCCACGGCGGCAAAGTAGCACGCACCGTTGCGCACCAGCGCGTCCTGCACCACATCCGACATTTCGCCCTTGCCGATGATGGCACCCAGTCCCAAATCCAGCAGTCGGGGGGCAAAGCGGTTCATGCGGCTGGCGGTGGTAGGGCCACAAGCTCCCACAGCCATGCCCTGCTGGCCCGGCGTGGGGCCGGCATAGTAAATGACCGAATCCTGCAAGGGCAGAGGGAGTGCTTCGCCCCGGTCCAGCAATTCAAACAGACGCTTGTGGGCGGCATCCCGGGCGGTGTAGATGGTGCCGGTGAGCATAACCCGATCCCCAGCCTGCAGGGTGGGGATGGAAGCGCGCAACCCATCGGTATGTAGATGATACTCAGCCATAGTAATCCCAGATGTTGGGCGTTTGTTCTGCCGACGGAGTAGAACCCTGAGCGTCCGAGGGCGTGAATCCGGGCATCTCGGGCTGGATGGGGGCTTTGGGCTCCATGGGAACAAAACCGGGTACTTCGGGCTCGACCGGTGCAGGCTCAGTCACTTCGGGCTGTGCAGGAGTGTACTCGTATGTCTCGGGCTGTGCAGGGGTGTACTCGTATGTCTCGGGCTGTGCGGGAGTGTACTCGTATGCTTCGGGCTGAGCAGGGGTGTACTCATATGCTTCGGGCTGTGCAGGGGTGTACTCGTATGCCGCGGGCTGAGCGGGAGTGTACTCATATGCTTCGGGCTGCGCAGAGGGGGATTCAAAGACCTCGGGCTGCGTAGGATACTCATATTCTTCAGGCTGTGCAGGAGTATACTCGTATGTTTCGGGGTGTGCAGGAGTGTACTCATATCCTTCGGGCTGGGCCGGGGGGAACTCACACACCACGGGCTGCGTGGGATACTCATACGCTTCAGGCTGCGCAGGAGTGTACTCGTATACCTCGGGTTGGGCAGGGGTGTACTCATAAGGCTGGAACTGCGCAGGAACAAATTCGGCAGCTTCGGGCTGCTCGGCAGCAAACTCGACCGCTTCGGTCACTTCGGGTTGCTCGGCAGCAAACTCGGTTGCTTCAAGCATCTCAGAGGCGCACTCGACCGGTTCAGCCGTTTCGGACACCAAGGAGACCGGCTCGGCCTGCTCGGGCAGGGTTTCTGTTTCTGCGGCTTGCGCGCTGATGTACTCACAATCCAACAGATTGCACAGAGCGGCATCATACTGCTGGAAGGCGGGGGCAATGGAATCCAGCGCCGTTTTGCCGCGCTCCAAGGCACCGGAGAGATAGGACACGGTGGCCAACACATCGGTGTGCAGATTTTGATAGCTGTTTTGCACCTGACGCAGCCAGTCTTCCGTCTCGGAACGTAGCTGAGCGGCGTGCTCCTGGGCCTGTTCCACGGTCTGCTGTGCCTTGCTCTGTGCTTCCTGTTCGATGCCGTCCATGCGTAGTTTAAAATCGGCATAGGCGGCAGATTCTGCCTCCAAAGCAGGCAGTCGGCCTTCCAGCTCGGCCAATCGGGCACAGGTGGCCTGGTGTTCGGCCTTCAGAGTGGTCAGAGCCTGTTCGGCCTGTTCCAGGGCGGCTGTGCGCTCACTGAGTGTGCGGTTGAGTTGGTTCAGCTCCTCGACGGTCTTGGCACGGGAGTTTTCGGCAGTTGCCTGCTTTTGTTCAAACTCATCACGCTCTTGTCTCAGTTGATCCAGTTGCAGCTTGAACTCGTTCAGGCGGCTTTGCTGATCGCGGTGGGAGAAGGTGATGTAACTGAGTACATCCTGCTTGTGGAAACCGCCAAAGGCCACGGTGCGAAACTGGTCGCTTAAGTTGATCATAGGGGACACCTCGCTATTTGTAAGTTTTTGTATATTGTACCACATAATTTTGCAAGATACAACGGTTTCTGTGAATAAGCTTGCACGACAAAATATAAGTTGACGCAATATGTCATGACATAGTATAATAATTTGATATTTTTTTATAAATGAATGGGTGAATGGTATGTGGGTATCCAACGGCTGGAAGGATTATGAATTATTGGACTGCTCCAACGGAGAAAAGCTGGAGCGGTGGGGAAAGCATATTCTGGTGCGGCCCGATCCCCAGGCCATCTGGCGCACCCCACGCAGCCATCCCGGTTGGAAGCGGCATGACGCGCGCTATGCCCGTGCCAGTACCGGTGGCGGTGCATGGGAAAAAAAGCAGGTGCCCGAGCGTTGGACGGTGGACTACGGCCAGCTTACCTTCAACATCAAGCCCATGAACTTTAAGCACACCGGCCTGTTCCCCGAGCAGGCCCCCAACTGGGATTTTGCCGCCGAGCAGATCCGCAATGCCGGACGGCCCATCCAGGTGCTCAACCTGTTTGCTTATACCGGCGGCGCTACCGTGGCCTGTGCCGCGGCAGGGGCCAGCGTGTGCCATGTGGACGCGGCCAAGGGTATGGTGGCATGGGCCAAGGAAAACGCCGCCAGCTCGGGTGTGGCCGATAAGCCTATCCGCTGGATCATTGACGACTGCGGCAAGTTTGTGGAGCGTGAGATTCGCCGCGGGCGCAAGTATGACGCCGTCATCATGGATCCGCCCTCTTACGGACGTGGCCCTTCGGGCGAGATTTGGAAGCTGGAGGAAAATCTGTGGCCCTTTGTGGAGCTGGTGGCCCAGGTTTTGTCGGATCAGCCGCTGTTCTTTTTGATCAACTCCTATACCACGGGTCTTGCCCCGTCGGTGCTGACGTACATTTTGCAGTCCATTGTCGCCAAGAAGTATGGCGGCCACACCGAAAGCGACGAACTGGGCTTGCCGGTGACTGCTTCCGGGTTGGCGCTGCCCTGCGGCGCAACCGGCCGATGGGTGGCCGGACGATGATACTGTCCATGAAAACGAGGAACGAATTATGAGTGCCATCATTCAAACGGAACAACTGCGTTTTTCCTACACCACTGAGGAGGGGGTAGCCCCCATCATTCTGGATGGTGTGGATCTGAATATCCAGGCAGGTTCTTTTGTTGCGGTGTTGGGTCACAACGGGTCGGGCAAGTCGACGCTGGCCAAGCATTTGAATGCCATTCTGCTGCCCACCGGCGGCACGGTCTATGTGGACGGAATTGACACCACCGACGAAGAAAAACTGTTGGAGATCCGCCGCACGGTGGGTATGGTCTTCCAAAATCCTGACAACCAGATCGTTGCCAATGTGGTGGAGGAAGATGTGGCCTTTGCCCCGGAGAATCTGGGACTGCCCCAGCCCGAGATCCGTGCCCGGGTCGATCGGGCCCTGGAGCTGGTTGGTATGAGCAAATTTGCTACCCATGCACCGCATCTGCTCTCGGGCGGACAAAAGCAGCGCATCGCCATTGCCGGTGTGCTGGCCATGCGTCCCCGCTGCATCGTGCTGGACGAATCCACCGCCATGCTGGACCCCGTGGGCCGCAGGGAAGTGATGAACACCATCCGGGATCTCAACACCCGGGCCGGTGTGACCGTCGTACTGATCACCCACCATATGGATGAGGCTGCTCTGGCCGACCGGCTGGTGGTCATGGCAAAGGGCAAGATCGTGGCAGACGGCACACCCAAAGAGGTCTTCCAAAATGTGGAGCAGCTGCGCGACATCGGTCTGACCGTACCGGAGCCGGTGGCACTGATGTGGGAGCTGCGCCAGGCCGGACTGGATGTTCCGCTGGATGTGTTGAGTGACGAGGAGTGTGCGCAGGCATTGTTTGAGTGTCTGCAATAGACCGCTTACCGATATGGGCACGACCGGGTCACGGCGTGCACCGAGTGCAAAGGATGTAACGTATGGAACCTATTTTGCAAACCGAAAAACTGACGCACATCTACTCGGCCGGAACTCCCTTTGAACGGGGTGCTCTGGTTGATGTGGATTTTACCGCCTATGAGGGCGAGTATCTGGGCATTATCGGCCGAACCGGGTCGGGCAAGTCCACGCTGATCCAGCACCTGAACGGTCTGCTCAAGCCCACCTCGGGCAAAGTGCTGTTCAACGGACAGGACATTTGGGAAAGCAAGGAGCGAACCCGTGCCACCCGCTTTCAAGTGGGATTGGTGTTTCAGTACCCGGAATACCAGTTGTTTGAGGAAACCGTTTACAAAGATATCTCCTTTGGCCCCAGAAACATGGGGCTGGACGAGGATGAGATCGACCGCCGTGTGCGTAAGGCCGCCCATTTTGTGGGATTGAAGGATGAGCAGCTGGAAAGGTCGCCCTTTGAACTGTCGGGAGGACAGAAACGCCGGGTCGCCATTGCCGGCGTCATTGCCATGCAGCCCAAGGTTCTGATTCTGGATGAGCCCACCGCCGGACTGGACCCGGTGGGCGTCAAAGACATTTTGGAGAATATCCGTGCCTATCACGAGGATCAGAACGCCACCATCATTCTGGTGTCCCACTCCATGGAGGAAGTGGCGCGCACGGTGGACCGCCTGGTGGTGGTCTGCGACGGCAAGATCCCCTTCACAGGCACGCCTCGTGAGGTCTTTTCCCACGGCCCGGAGCTGGAAACCATGGGACTGGGCGTGCCCCAGATGACCCGTGTGTTCCACCGCCTGCAGCAGATGGGCGTGGACATTGACCCGTCGGTTTACACCATCGAGCAGGCCCGAGCGGCCGTGCTTGAGGCCTTTAACCGGGGACCCCGCAAAGCCGAAGCCCGGCTTTCTGACGAAAAGGGGGCGGTGTAAATGGCATTGAAAGATATTACCCTGGGTCAGTATTTCCCGGGCAATACCATGATCCACCGGATGGACCCGCGCACCAAACTGTTGTTCACCCTGCTATACATCGTGACCTTGTTTTTGGCCAAGCATCTGATCGGCTATCTGGTCATGGCCGTGGTGCTGGTGATTTGTGTGGTGATATCCAGAATCAAGCCGTCGGCGTTGCTCAAGGGTTTGAAGCCCATCTTGATCCTGGTGCTCTTTACCGGCCTGCTCAACCTGTTTTACACCCCCGGTGACCCCATCTGGCAATGGGGCGTACTGAAAATCACCATGGAGGGTATCTGGGCGGCCATCTTCATGGTGCTGCGTATCGTCATGCTGATCTGCTGCACCTTCCTGCTGACCTATACCACGTCGCCCATCATGCTGACCGACGGTCTGGAGCGACTGCTCAATCCGTTAAAGAAACTCCGTGTGCCGGTGCATGAGCTGGCTATGATGATGTCCATTGCCCTGCGATTCATCCCCACCTTGATCGAAGAAACCGACAAGATCATGGCGGCCCAAAGGGCGCGCGGCGCCGATTTCGACACGGGCAACCTGTTCCAGAAGGCAAAGGCTTTGGTGCCGCTTCTGGTGCCTCTGTTCGTGTCTGCTTTCCGCCGTGCCGACGAGTTGGCTGTGGCCATGGAGTGCCGCTGCTACCATGGTGGCGAGGGTCGCACCCGTTTGCGAGAGCTGCATTTTGGCGGCCGGGATGTGGGGGCGCTGCTGTTTGGCGTGCTGATGTGTGTCGCAGTGGTGATCTTGCGGTGCTTTGGGCTGTAAAGGAACAAGCTATGAGAAATATCGCGCTGAAACTGACTTATGTAGGAACGGCCTATCACGGTTGGCAGATCCAGAAAAACGCCATCACCGTGGAGGAGACTCTGGAAAATGCACTTGCTACGGTGGTGGGCCATCCGGTCAAGTGTACCGGGGCCGGACGTACCGATGCCGGGGTACATGCCCGGGTGTATGTGGCCAACTTTCAGACCACCTCGGCCATTCCTTGTGAGCGACTGCCCTTGGCGGTCAATACCCGTCTGCCGGAGGACATTGTGGTCACCCGGGCTACCGAGGTGCCAGCCGAGTTTAACGCCATTGGTTCCTGCATCAAAAAGGAATATACCTACCAAATCTACAACTCCCGTATTCGGGATCCCTTTCTGGTAGATCGAGTGTGGTTTTACCCCAAGAAGCTGGACGAAACCGTCATGGCAGCTGCTGCGGCGCAGTTTGTGGGCACGCACGATTTTGCCGCGGTGCGCAGCGTGGGCACCGAAACCCGTACCACGGTACGCACCGTCCACTACTTTGAAGTGGAGCGCAAGGGCGATTTGATTTGCTGCCGGGTGTGCGCCGACGGATTTTTGTACAACATGGCCCGGGCGATGGTGGGTACCATTGTGTACGCATCGGAAGGAAAGCTGAGGCCCGAGGATATCCCTGCCATTCTGGAAGGACGCTGCCGTACGGATGCCGGGCCGACCGCTCCGCCCGGAGGCTTGGCCATGACAAATCTTTGGTATAAAGAAGATGTGCTTTGATTATGGATAATACGACCCCCTCCCCAAAAATGAATATGGTGTTGCGCCTGCTGGCTTTTGCACTGACGCTGGTGCTGGTGGTCGGTGCCGTTCTCCTGGTGGCTCATCGGGATAAGCTCAATCTGGACGCATTGAAGCGGTATTTAACCTATCGCACACTACAGCGCAACGATTCCGGACAGGCGGAGTCCTTTCAATACAGCAGCTCTTCCAGTGATGTATTTGCCCTTCTGGGCGACGATCTGCTGGTGTGCTCCAACGGTGGTGTGCGGCTGTATTCCGGCGGCGGTGTGTGCTACGTGGAGGATGCGTTGGTTTTAAACAATCCGGTGGCAGAGGTCTGCGGTGACCGCGCGGCCGTCTACGCCGCCGGCGGCAACGCCATCTATCTTTACCGCAATCGTACCCGGTATGGTGAATTGACCGGACTGGAGGGCGAGCTGCTTTCGGTGCGTTTGAACGGCGCAGGATGGCTGGCCGTTACCACCCGGGAGAGTGGCTACAAAGCGGTGGTCACGATCTATGATGATGACTTGGAAAAACGAATGTCCTTCCGGCTGTCCTCTGCCTTTGTAAACGATGCCCTCGTGACCGAGGATTGCAAGTCTTTGGCGGTCATTTCACTGGGACACAGCGGCGTTTCCTTCCAAAGTATCCTGTCCTTTTATTCACTGTCTACCGGTATGACCGACGGCGTGGATTATGACCTGGCCGCGCAGCAGACCGTTTCCCTGGGTAACAATGTGATTCTGGATGTCCGGGGCGGCGATGTCATCCGCTGCGTTGGCGACACCGGCGTTTCCCAGTGGAACCGGGACCAGATCAACACGTGGGATTATCCGGAAAACTGTCTGAAAAGCTTTGCCTTTGGCCAGGATTTTATTGCTGTGCTGGCTGGAAAATACCGCGCAGGCAGTCAAGCGCAGCTGTATACCGTGGATCAAAAGGGCAATCCGTCCGTTGGTGTTCCGGTCAATGAGCAGGTGCTCTCCCTAACGGCTGCAGGCCGATATGTGGCGGTGCTGACCGCCGATCGGCTGGATATTTATACAAGTGATCTGCAACGGTATGATACCTTGGAGGGAACCAATGGCGCACGAGAGGCCTGGATCCGTTCGGACGGCACCGTGCTTCTGATCGGAAACGGCGCGGCGCGGCTGTATGTGCCCAATTAGAAAGCGAGGCGAGGCCGATGAATTACATCGTATACGAGTTGATTCCGCTGGTGGTTCTGCTGGTGTTTGCAATCAGAGGACTGCGCCGTGGTCTGATCAAGTCGCTGTTTTCTCTGGTGGCGGTGCTGGTGGCCTTTGTTGGCGCGATTCTTATGGCTAATTTTCTCACCCCGCCGGTGTCTGAGTGGGTTCAGCCCATGCTGCAGCCGACGATAGAGAATGCCCTGCAGTCCGCGCTCCCCGAGGAGGGCGGCAGCGCCGAGTTGTCGTTGGACAATGTGCTTCAAAGCTTGGAGCAGGCGGATCTGCCCTTGGGTCTGCACGGGCTTTTGGATAATATACAGAATGAGAACGATGCAATTCAGCTGGATTCGTTGGCGCAGGATGTGGCAGGGGTACTGACGGAAAAGCTGTCCAATACCATAACCTACGCAGTGTTGTTCCTGCTTGCGTTTTTGCTGATTTTGATCTTGTGGAGCTGCCTGGCTCGTACATTGAACCTGGTAGCCAAGCTGCCGGTGCTCAATGGGTTGAACCGAATTGGCGGTTTTGCCTTTGGTCTGATTTTCGGTGCGATCATCCTGTTTGTGTGCGCCTGGGTGGTGCGATGGCTCTTCCTGGATTGGATTGGCACCGATGTGATTGAGCAGACCAGACTGCTTCGTTTTTTCATGACGGTGAATCCGCTGGATTATCTGGCAAAACTTTAATGCGTTCAAATTCACAGCACGTTCATAATTGTGTGTTACGGTAAGCAAGAACGTGAATACCCAACCGGGTGACTGCGCGGCGGCCACCCACGGCAAAGGAGTAAACCAAATGCAACCGACTTTATGTACCCGCTGTCATAAAAATGTGGCAGTGATCTTTGTAACGAAAATTGAAAACGGTGAGACCCGAAACGAGGGTCTTTGCTTAAAGTGTGCCAGAGAAATCGGCCTAAAGCCGGTGGAGGACATGATGCAGAAAATGGGCATTTCCGATGAGGATCTGGAAAGCTTGACCCATGAGATGATGTCGGCCTTTGGCGGTGCGGAGAGCACGGACGGTCTGATGGAACACGTGCAGGAGGAAGAGCAGGACGACGAGGATGGTCGCACCGCTACCTTCCCCTTCCTAAACAAGCTGTTTGGGGGCACCGGTGCACCCACCGCCGGTGAACCGGCTTCGGAGGAGAACAGTGCGCCCAAGGAGGAAAAGGCGGCCAAAGGCTCGTCCAAGCGCAAGTTTTTGGATAATTACTGCATTTCGCTGACCCGTAAGGCGGCCGAGGGCAAGCTGGACAACATTGTGGGGCGTGAAAGCGAGATCGCCCGCACCATCCAGATCCTAAACCGCCGCCAGAAGAACAACCCCTGTCTGATCGGTGAGCCGGGCGTGGGTAAAACGGCCATCGCCGAAGGATTGGCGCAGAAGATTTTTTCGGGCGAGGTGCCGTACAAGCTGCAAAACAAAGAGGTCTACCTGCTGGATCTGACCTCGCTGGTGGCAGGCACTCAGTTCCGTGGCCAGTTTGAATCCCGTATGAAGGGGTTGATTGACGAGGTCAAAAAGCTAGGCAATATCATTTTGGTCATCGATGAGGTTCACAACATTGTGGGCGCCGGTGACGCGGAAGGCAGCATGAACGCCGCCAACATCCTCAAGCCGGCCCTCTCCCGTGGTGAAATTCAAGTCATTGGCGCAACCACGCTGACCGAGTACCGCAAGCACATTGAAAAGGACTCGGCACTGGAGCGTCGCTTCCAGCCCATCATGGTGGAAGAGCCTTCCATCGAGGATGCGGTGGAAATCATCAAGGGTATCGCCCCTTATTACGAAAGCTATCACCATGTGGTTATTTCGCCGGCCATTGCCCGGTTGGCTGGTACCATGAGTGAGCGGTATATCACCGACCGCTATCTGCCCGACAAGGCCATCGATTTGATCGACGAGGCCTGCTCCGATGTGAACCTGCATAACCGTGCGCTGGCCCGTTTGGCGGTCATCGACAAGGATCTGGCCGATCTGGCCAAAGAGCGGGAAGTGGTGCTGGCGGCAACCGGCGGCAAGGCAGATCCCAAAGTGTCCGAGCTGATCCATCAGGAGCTGCAGCTGCAAAAGCGTAAGGATTCCATGGAAACCGTTGCGGTGCGTGCTGGTGGCGGGGAAGACGACTCCGAGGAGGCCAGACAGCGTCAGATCAACCGTCAGCAGCAGTTGGATGCCATCAACGAAGAACTGGCCGATCTGGCCCGTCAGCGTCAGCAGCTGCAAAATGAGGCGGCAGACAAGGCCTACCAGCGTCTGGCCCATCTGAAAAGCCAGGAAGTGCAGTTGGTTGCCGAAAAAGAGGCGTTGGAGGCAGAAGGAGCACCGGCGTTGACGGTGGAGCATCTGGCCCGGGTCATTGAGCTGTGGACCAAGATCCCTGCCAGCCAGATCCAGGAGCAGGAATACGAGCGCTTGGCCCATCTGGAGCAGCGGCTGAAAAAGCACGTCATCGGCCAGGACGAGGCAGTCAAGGCGGTGTCGGCCGCCATTCGCCGTGGCCGCGTGGGTATCTCGGCCAAGCGCAAGCCGGTTTCCTTTATCTTTGTGGGCTCCACCGGCGTGGGTAAGACCGAACTGGTCAAGCAGCTGGCCAAGGATTTGTTCAATACGCCGGAATCCTTGATTCGACTGGATATGTCCGAGTTTATGGAAAAGCACGCCGTGTCCCGTATCATTGGCTCTCCGCCGGGCTATGTGGGGTATGATGAGGCCGGTCAGCTGACCGAGAAGATCCGCCGCAAGCCCTATAGCGTGGTGTTGTTTGACGAGATCGAAAAGGCTCACCCCGATGTGCTCAATGTGCTGCTGCAAATTCTGGATGACGGCCGCATTACCGACGCCCATGGCAAGGTGGTCAACTTTGAGAATACCGTCATTGTGATGACCTCCAACGCCGGAAGCGACAGCAAGGGCAGCGGAAGCGTGGGCTTTGGCCGCACGGCCGGCGAGCAGGGCAAGGAGAAGGTCATGAAGGCACTGGAAGGCTTCCTGCGCCCCGAGTTCATCAACCGTGTGGATGAGATCGTTTACTTCAACCGTCTGGATGAGGAAAACTTCAAGGCCATTGCCCGGATCATGCTGGGCGAGCTGACCGACACGCTGGGGGAGAAGGGCATTACCTTTACCTACGACGAGGCGCTGCTGGATTATCTGGTGGGCAAGTCCTATTCGCTGACCTACGGCGCGCGCAACCTGCGCCGTCAGATCCAGAAGGATTTGGAGGACGCCATTGCCACCCGTCTGATCGACAGCTACCAAAACCCCATTACCCAGATGAAAGCCACCGTGCAAGACGACTCGGTCTCGCTGCTGGCGCTGTAATAACGATACCGGTGCCCCGCTGCTACAAGCAGCGGGGCGGCTTCTTTTTTACCAGACCAATGTGCCGTCTTCGCTCTCCAACAGCAAAAGGATCTGCTCTTCGTTTCCTGTGGCGGCATTGATATAGACCATCACATGGGAATCTTGCGGTGTGCGGCAGGTAAACTCATGGCATAGAACCTCATATTCGCCTTCCGTGGGGATCAGAGCAAGCCGGTGGGACAGGATTTCCAGTTGCGTGCTTACCACAGCTCGGGCGGAGGCTTGGCTGACTGCAACCGGAGGGAAGGTGCGCTGGGTGTGGTTCATGATCCAGCCGTGGCTTTCAAAGCCCACTACACGCCCGGTGTCCAGCGCTACGCTGACCTTGACCAGATCGGGATAACACAGCACCGCCTGCTCCACCGGGGCAAAATGAATGGTCAGAACATTGGCTTGATTGATATAATAGCTTTCGGTCATGTTATCGTATCCCTGTGTTGCAAGAAATTGTCGTGCCTGCTCCACGGCCTGCTGCGACGAAAGGGTTGCTTCGCCTGATGTGCTGCATGTGAACAGGGAAATAACTTTACACCCTTGTTGTGTCACTTCGATATACAGTTCTCCGCCGTCCACGGTGGCTGAGAAGCTCCAAGTAGGCAGAACGCCGTGGCCTTCCCCGATCAGCGTAAGAACCTCGGGGCGTAAACCGAGAAATTCGGCGGCGGCGGCGCGTGCCTCGTCCCGACCGACTTGGGGCAGACCCTCCAGCGCCCGTGGTGCGCGGTTGCTGAGATGCTGGGAAAAGGGGCCGTCATAAATTAGCGTGGGCGTTTCGGGGAACTGGGACTCGATGCTATGAAAGCTGGTTCCACCCTCAGCGGCCTGCCCGTCGTGTGTGCGTTGCGCCAGAGTTTGCTCGGCGTGAACCAGGTCCTCTACGCTGACGCTGCCGGCGGCCAGATCGGATTCCAAGTCCAGTAGGGAAGACGACAGCGCGGCGGAGACCGTGCCTAGCTTTTGCAGCACGGCGTGGCTTTCTTCCATGCTGTGCCGGTTGGTCACGGACGACCGGGCCAAGGCACAGGCGTAATCTCCGGTGCGGGCGAGAAAGGCGGCGGTCTGTTCCAACGTTGCGTCAGAGTGGGGTAACTCACCCAAAGCCATCTGGGCACACAGCGCCTTGCTGTGGATCTCGGCGCACAGTACGCCCAACATGGCCGGGGTGGTGGCGTACCGGGCTTTTTGCAGGGCGGCATCCAATTCCGACGCGGCGGTGGTTAGCTCATAGTAGGCGTGAATATAGCTGTTTTCCAGCTGCTGCTTATATTGTGCCGCCCGGCTGTGCCCCTGCAGGGCAAAGCCTGCCGTAAGGACAAATGCGGCGGTAAGATAGCTGAGTGTACGAACCCGGTTTCGCATATGCATAACAAAACACCCCTTTTTGGCCTTAGTTTGGCCGAAAAGGGGTGTTTTCTTTGTGGAAAAATTTACGTTTGCGCGAGCTGTTCCATGCCCAGCTTGATGCGGCGCAGGGTTTCCTCTTTGCCCAGAATGTGGCACAGTTCCACGGCGCCGCCGGGGGTGACGGCCTTGCCGGACAGGGCGGTGCGCACCGGCCAAAGGATGCGGCCGTTTTTTAGCTCCAATGCGGCGGCAAGGCCCATCAAAGCATCGTGAATCGTATCGTAGGTCCAGTCGGAGATGGCTTCTAGCACGGGGAGCACCTTTTCCAGCGCCTCCAGCGAGTTTTCCTCGTTGGTCTTCATCTTCTTGTGGCAGTAAAGCTCGTTGGAGTATTCGGGCAGTGTGTCAAAGAAATCCACCTGACCGGCGATGTCCAACAGGGTATCGCAGCGCGACTGTACCAGCGCGGCGATCAGCTTGCGATCCAACGCGGGATTCTTGACGGCCTCGTTCAGATAAGGCTCGGCCACGGCCCAGAACTGCTCAGGGGACAGGGCACGCAGGTAGTTGGCGTTAAAGTACTTGAGCTTTTCAATGTCAAAGATGGCAGGGGACTTGGAGATGCCGTGCAGGTCAAAGACCTGGGCCAGCTCTTCCAGTGTGAAGAACTCACGCTCGGCGTGCTCGCCCTTGGGAGACCAGCCCAGCAAAGTCACATAATTGACCACAGCCTGGCACAGATAGCCCTGGGCCAGCAGATCCTCGTAAGAGGGGTCGCCGTGACGCTTGGACATCTTGTTCTGTGCGTCGCGCATGACGGCCGAGCAGTGGACGTAGGTGGGGATATCCCAACCAAAGCCCTCGTACAGTAGATTGTACTTGGGGGAGGAGGACAGATACTCACTGCCACGCACTACATGGGTAATGCCCATGAGATGGTCGTCAATGACGTTGGCAAAGTTATAGGTGGGCAGACCGTCCCGCTTCATCAGCACTTGATCGTCCAGTGTATCGTTGTCCACCGTGATGTCGCCAAAGACCTCGTCGTGGAAGGTGGTCTGACCCTCGTGGGGGATACGCTGGCGAATGACGTAGGGCTTTCCGGCGGCTAGATTGGCGGCCACGTCCTCGGCGCTCATGGTGCGGCAGGGATCGTCGGCACGGTTGAAGTCGCCGGAATCCTCCTCCGACTCGGCCTTTTCGCAGAAGCAGTAGTAGGCATGGCCTTTTTTTACCAGCAGCTTGGCATACTCGCCGTAAAAGGCGCGGCGCTCGGTCTGTACGTAGGGGCCCACGGGGCCGCCAATGTCGGGGCCTTCGTCCCAGTTCAAACCGCATTCGCGCAGCGTTTTGTAGATGACGTCGACCGCGCCTTCCACCAGTCGGCCCTGGTCGGTGTCCTCAATGCGCAGCAGGAACTTGCCGCCCTGATTGCGTGCGATCAGCCAGGTGTACAGCGCGGTGCGCAAATTGCCCACGTGCATATAGCCGGTGGGGGAGGGGGCAAAGCGGGTACGAACCTCGCCCTTGGGAATGCGCGCTTCCATTTCCTCAAACCATTTCATATCCATTGGGTATTCCTCCCGAAAAATTCAGTGAGAATTATTTTACCTTCTCGGGTCTGGACTTGTCAAGAGCACGGGTGCGGACACTCCATGCCGGGCAAAGAAAATTGCTTGCAAAAAATGATTCTCTTGGGGGAGGAAAAATGGTATACTGGATTTCAATGAGAATTCCCTGCGAGGTGAGAGTTTGAAGCGGTTAAATCCCAAAATGCTGGAAAAGATGAATGAGGCGCTGACGGCGGTGATGCCCATTCTCCTCATCGTGCTGGTGCTGAGCTTTACATTGGCCCCCCTTTCGCCAAGCATCTTATTGACCTTCCTGTTTGGCGCGCTACTGGTCATGATCGGCATGATGTTTTTTACATTGGGTGCGGAAATGTCCATGAATCCCATCGGGGAAAAGGTGGGCGCGGCCATGACGCGCACCAAAAACGTACCGCTTATTGTTGTATTGGCGTTTGTGCTGGGTGTCATCATCACGATTTCTGAGCCGGATCTTCAGGTGCTGGCCAAATTGATCCCGTCCATTCCAAACCATACGCTGATTCTGGCGGTGGCCGTTGGCGTGGGACTGTTTTTGGTGGTGGCCATTCTGCGTATGCTTATTGGGATCGCCCTGCCGCACCTGCTGAGTGTGTTTTACATCCTTGCCTTTGTACTGATGCTTTTGGTTCCAGCGGATTTTCGTGCCATTGCCTTTGACTCGGGCGGCGTGACCACCGGGCCTATGACGGTACCGTTTATCATGGCTTTGGGCGTTGGTATTTCGGCCATTCGTACCGACCGCCACGCTGCGGATGACAGCTTTGGTCTGGTTGCCCTTTGTTCCATCGGCCCCATTTTGGCGGTGCTGGCGCTGGGTATGATCTATTCTCCGTCGGAGAGCGATTTGAGTAATGTGGTCAGCAACCTTACCATCGAGAATACGGTGCAGTTGTGGCAGATGTTTGCCCATGAATTGCCTGCCTACATGGGCGAGATCGCCGTTTCGCTGTTGCCCATCGTGGTGTTTTTCGGGCTGTTTCAAATTATTTCCCTGCGTCTGTCCGGCCGCAATCTGATCAAAATTGTCATTGGTTTGATCTACACTTACATCGGATTGGTGCTCTTTCTCACCGGGGCCAATGTCGGCTTTATGCCGGCCGGCAGCTATCTGGGCAGCATCATGGCCGGGGAGGCCTATCGCTATTTGCTCATCCCCATCGGTGCACTGATCGGCTTTTTCATTGTCAAGGCCGAGCCGGCCGTCTATGTGCTCAATCGCCAGGTGGAGGAGATCACCGATGGCGCCATCTCTGCCCGTGCCATGGGCTTCAGCCTGTCGGTGGGCGTTGCGGTTTCGGTGGCGCTGGCTATGACCCGTGTGCTGACCGGTCTGCCGATTTTGTATTTCCTCCTGCCCGGCTATGCCATTGCCATCGGCCTTTCCTTTGTCGTGCCCAAGATCTTCACCGCCATCGCCTTTGACTCGGGCGGTGTGGCCTCCGGCCCGATGACGGCGACCTTTTTGCTGCCGCTGGCACAGGGCGCTTGTGTAGCTGTGGGCGGCAATCTGGTGGCGGATGCCTTTGGCGTTGTGGCCATGGTGGCCATGACACCGCTGATTACCATTCAGGTTCTGGGCCTGGTAACTATGATCAAAAACCGCAAACATAGGCATGGGGAAATGCCTGCCTTCGATCTGGCGGATGAAGCGATCCTTGAACTGTGAGGTGACGCAGCTGCATGAGTGAATTGTATATGCTGGTGACTATCGTCAGCCGAAAGCAGACCAAAGCGTTTAGCGATTTTTACAGCGAGGTGGGACTGCCTGTTTCAGTGACCACCGCCGGGTATGGAACCGCGTCCAGCGAGATTCTGGACTACTTCGGTCTGGAGGGCTCGGAAAAGGGTGTAATGTTCCATTTCATCACAGATGATACATGGAACGATGTAAAGCGGCAGCTGCGCGCCCGGATGCGCATTGACTATCCCGGTTTCGGCATTGCCTTTTTGATTCCGTTGAGCAGCATCGGCGGACGAAAAGCGCTCAATTATCTGACTGCCGGACAGCCGTTTGAAAAAGGAGAGGAGTCGTCTTTGAAAGATACCAAGTATGAACTGCTGGTCGCCATTGCAAACCAAGGCTATACCGAGCAAATCATGGATGCCGCACGCAAGGTCAATGCCAGCGGCGGCACAGTGATCCACGCCAAGGGAACGGGCAACCAGCTTGCGGAAAAATTCATGGGAGTCAGTCTGGTGCCGGAAAAGGAAATGGTGTTTATCGTGGTGCGCACAGAGCGCAAAAACCATGTGATGCAAGCGATCATGGAGGAAGCCGGTACGGGTACCAAGGCCGGTGCGGTGGTTTTTTCGCTGCCGGTGACCGATACGGCCGGTATGCGTCTGATGGAGGAAGCGGAAGAATAAGCAATACAGGGCCGGTCCGCATGACACGGCCCTGCCGGCGGCTAAAGCAGATTCTTCCAGACAAGCTGCTCTGCTTCGTACAGCAGATCGATCCGGGCGATCAGCCGGGCATTGGCTGCGGAGTATTCGCCGCCGTCACCTTGGCAAAGGATCAGCCGGCGCACTTCCTGAAAATCAAGCAGGACATCGTCGGTGTCACGATGCTGTAAAACGATGTGCAGATAGGTTTCGTGGCCGTGCCACAGATCCAGCGCGGCCTCGGTCTTGTCACCGGCGGCATCCCAATCTCCGTCGGCGGCGCAGGCCTCGGCCTGCTTGAGCAGGTCGGTCAGCTCTTGTGTATACTGCTTCATGTGTTGGGTATTGTACAGTGTCAAGCCGATCAGCGCGATCAGCGCCAGAACGGACAGGCAAAGGCGGCGCATCATGTTCCGTCCTTTCGTGCAAAATAGGTGTGATTTTGCTCGTCCACCGTCAGAAGAAAGACCTCGTTGGTGTGGCGCACGTGATGTTTTGCAAGCTGGGTTTGCAGCCAATGCTCGTCCAATCCCCGTTGTTTCAGATTGGCCCGGATCAACCGGCCGTCATTGATGAGGATCAGCGGCAGTCCGGCGTCGGACACGGGAATGTCCATGTCATGGGCAGAGGGCGGCTTTTGCGCGGCATAGGGAAGCAGGGAAAGTTGTCCGTTGGTTTCCAGCACGGCGTAGCGGATGCAGGCTGGGTCGGTATAGCCCTGTAAGCGCAGTTCCTCAAAGATCTCATCCACCGTCATGCGGGCGCGCCGCATTTCGGTTTGATCCAGTTTTCCGTTTCGGATCAGAATACTGGGGGAGCCGGTCAAAAGGGCACGCAGCTTCAGGCTTTTCATGTTGAGTACCGACAGGATCATGGAAAGGCACAAAAGTGTGATGATGGGAATGACGCCCATCAGAAGGGGAATGCCGTAATCCTGCATAGGAACCGAGGCGATGTCGGCAAGAATCAACGCCAGCACGAACTCGGACGGCTCCAGTTCGCTGACCTGGTGCTTGCCCAACAGGCGGATGCCGAGGATAATCAGAAGATACAGAATGAGCGAGCGTACCACGGCGATGATCATAGGGTGCCTCCCGTAAAACAGATTCCTAATGTTGTAGTATGGACGGCTTTTGGGGATTTCATGCAGAAAGAGGGATTCAGTTGGTTGGGGGATGTCCTGCCGAAAATTTCCCGTGTTTTGGCCGGTTCATTTGTCGAAATCCACGGTTTTCATTTTTGGGTCAAAATCGAGAAAAGTTTTTGTTGTCAGACGGCAAATTTTGAGATAAAATTACTCGGATAAAGAATGAGTGAAAGGCGGGGTGTTTCGTGAAAGCGACTTTGATTCTGGAAAACGGAGCTATTTTCCGTGGAGAGTCCATTGGCGCCGTAGAAGAGCGTATCTGTGAAATGGTGTTTAATACATCCATGACCGGCTATCAGGAAATGTTGACCGATCCGTCCTATGCAGGACAGGGTGTAGTTATGACCTATCCTCTGGTTGGCAATTATGGTGTGAATCATGAAGACAATGAATCCGGCCGTCCCTGGGTGGAAGCGCTGGTAGTGCGTCGTCTGTCCGAGCGCGGCAGCAATTTCCGTTGCGAGGGTAGCCTGGACGATTATTTGAAGGAACATAATATTTCCGGTATTCAGGGTGTGGACACCCGTGCCTTGACGAAAATACTCCGCAATCAGGGGAGCATGAATGGTATGCTCACCTGTGCGGAGCATTTTAATGTTGCCGAGGTTATGGAAAAGCTCAAGGCATACAAAGTAGAAAACAAGGTGGCTCAGGTCACCTGCGCCCAGACCCGTGTGGTGGAAGCCGAGAACGCAGAAAAGTGCCACATGGCCGTGCTGGATTTCGGCGTCACGCAGAGTCTGATCGACTGCTTTACCAGCCGTGGCTGTAAGGTGACCGTGCTGAACGCCGCCACCGATGCAGAGACGGTTCTTTCCGGCGGTTACGATGGTATTCTGCTCTCGCCCGGCCCCGGCGACCCGGCGGAGAACACTGCCGTGCTTGCACAGATCAAGAAGCTGTACGAAAGCAATGTGCCGCTGTTTGGCATCGGTCTGGGCCATCAGCTGCTGGCGTTGGCCACCGGCGCCAAGATCGAAAAGTTGCCCTATGGTCACCGCGGCGGCAACATCCCTGTGCGTGATCTAGAGCAGGGCAAGGTGTATATCACCAGCCAGAACCACGGTTATGTGGTCGTGGCCGACAGCATCGACCCGGCTGTGGCCGAGATCAGCCACGTCAACGTCAACGATGCCAGCGTGGAGGGTCTGCGCTACAAGCGCGCCAACTGCTTCACCCTGCAATACAATCCCGAAGGGAACAAGGGCCCGCAGGAGACCACCTATGTGTTTGACCGTTTTGTTGCAATTATGGGAGGTGACAAGTAATGCCCAGATATGCTGACATTAAAAAAGTTCTGGTCATTGGCTCGGGCCCCATTGTCATCGGTCAGGCTGCCGAGTTTGACTACGCCGGCACCCAGGCCTGCCGTGCTCTGAAGGAAGAGGGGCTGGAGGTCGTTCTGGTCAACTCCAACCCCGCAACCATTATGACCGACAAGGACATTGCCGATCACGTTTATATCGAACCCATCAACCTGCCCTCGCTGGAGCAGATCATCGAGAAGGAGCGCCCCGATGCCCTGCTGCCCAACCTGGGCGGCCAGACCGGTCTGAACATGGGTATGGCACTGTATGAAAACGGTATTCTGGAAAAGTACGGTGTACGTCTGCTGGGCACCAGCCCCGAGTCCATCCATAAGGCAGAAGACCGTCAGGGCTTTAAGGACTGCATGGAATCCATCGGCCAGCCCTGCGTCACCTCGCTGGTGGTGGAAAGCGTGGAGGATGCCGTGGACTTTGCCGAGAGTATCGGCTATCCCGTCATTGTCCGTCCGGCCTATACCCTGGGCGGCACCGGC
>JAZSCJ010000131.1:0-2301 GCA_045602885.1 Oscillospiraceae bacterium | reverse complement strand
TCGCCCTGGCACTGCGACAGCACGCGGCTGTCTTTGCTGCTGACCGGCGGCAGGACGATGCCGATCTCACCAAAATACGGGCCAACATTTATGAAATTTGCGCCACCATCGGAAACGTGGTGTGCAAAAATATAGCGGAAGGGCAGCGGGAGGCGGCTTATCTGAAAAAACTGGAGGAGCTGCCCCGCAACTGGCACACCGCTCTGGAGATGGCAAAGGCTCACGGTAACGGCCAGCGTGCCGCCGTGGAGGAGCTGAAGCTGGAAGCACTGGAGGATGTGCTGGCCCGCTTCCGTGCCCGGAAGGAGGCCTGAGCCATGACCGAAGAACGGGAGCTGCAGCTGTTTAAATGTCTGGCCGACCGGTCCCGACTGCGGATCGTCCAGTCGCTCCTGCGGGAGGAAATGTATGTGGAACTGTTAGCACAGCGGTTGGGGCTGACACCGGCCACCATCTCCTTTCACCTGAAAAAACTGGAGGAGGCCGGGCTGGTCAGCTCCCGGCCCGACCAGTATTACACCATGTACGCTCTGCGACGGGATGAATTGACCCTGCCGGTGGTAGAGATGATCGCCGGGGCCACCGATCAAAGCTCTCAGCAGGAACTGCGGGAGACCCAATATCGCCAAAAGGTCATTGAGACCTTTTTTGAATACGGCAGGCTCAAGGCCATCCCCGCTCAGCGGAAGAAAGAACGCATTTGTCTGGAGGAGATCGCCAGAGCGCTGGAGGCCGGTCGGATCTATACAGAGTCTGAGCTGAATGAGGTACTGCTGCGCTTCCATGAGGATTATTGTACCATCCGTCGGGACATGATCTCAGAAGGGATCCTCCGCCGGGAAAACGGTCTGTATGAAAAGCGATAAGACAGCCTTCTCCCGGGGCGACTGGTCTTCCAGGGAGGATCTTGGTGCTTCTGTTCATGGGAGGTCACTGGCCCCGGGAGGGGAGCCCGGGACAAAACAAAAAAGCCACCCATTTGGGTGGCTTTTGTTCTGTCTGAAAAATCAGATGGCGCGGGTAACCTTGCCGGAACGCAGGCAGCGAGTGCACACGTTGACGTGCTTGGGAGTACCATCGACGATCGCCTTGACGCGACGGACGTTGGGCTTCCAGGTGCGGTTGGTACGTCTGTGAGAGTGGGAGACCTGAATACCGAAGGTCACGCCCTTGCCGCAGATATCACATTTAGCCATTCTTTGCACCTCCTTGTGCCTTAGTCCAAAACGCTTTCTCAAAAAGCGGCTCAATAATATTACCACAGCAAAAACAAAAAAGCAAGGGTTTTTATCAAAAAACTTTTAGCCCTTGCCAATTGTCCGCATCTGTCTTATAATAAAGTATCTTCATATATGCGGAGGAACAACCAATGAAGTGCAACTACTCTGTGGAATTGCATAAACTGATCACCGAATTCCGCCTGGAAGTGGTCTATGGCCCCGAGGATTATCAGGATAAGCTGATCTTCAGCCGTGCCGTTTACCGTCCCGCGCTGCCGTTGGCAGGCTTTTTTGAACACTTTGATCCCGATGACATTCAGGTCATCGGTCGCGCGGAAAGCTCTTATCTGCAGAGCCTGACTCGGGAAGAACGCTTGTTCACGCTGGATCGGCTGCTGGCCATGAAGCTGCCCATTCTGGTGCTGGCCAACGGTGTGGAAGCCGACGAGGACTATGTGTTCCTGTGCAAAAAATACAATACGCCCCTGCTTCGCACCAAGGACTATACTTCCAACTTCGTGTCGGCCCTGTCGGCGTCGCTGAATGTCCATCTGGGCGACCGCTGCACGCTCCACGGCGTGCTGGTGGAGGTCTATGGCGAAGGCATCCTGCTGAAGGGCGACAGCGGTGTAGGTAAGAGCGAAGCCGCCATCGAGCTGCTCAAGCGCGGTCACCGACTGGTGGCCGACGACGCTGTGGATATCAAGAAGGTGTCCAATAAGACCCTGGTTGGTTCGGCTCCCGAGCTCATCCGCTATTTTATGGAGCTGCGCGGCATCGGCATCATCGATGTCCGCCGCATTTTCGGTACCGGTGCCATCAAGCCCACCGAGAAGATCGACCTGATTATCAACCTGCGCAAATGGGAAGAGGGCAAGGCCTACGATCGCATGGGTGAGGAGACCAACTTCGAGGAGATCATGGGCATTTACGTCCCCTCTCTGGAAGTTCCCATCCGTCCCGGCCGAAATCTGGCGGTCATCATCGAGGTTGCGGCCATGAACAACCGCAACAAGAAGATGGGCTACAACGCCGCCAAGGAGCTTTCCGACAAACTGTATTCCAGCATGCTGGCCCAGAC
>JAZSCJ010000130.1:0-3682 GCA_045602885.1 Oscillospiraceae bacterium | reverse complement strand
GTGCTTGATGTACTTGTTGGATACCTGTGAAATGTGTACCAGTCCGTCCTGATGGACACCGATGTCAACAAACACGCCGAAATCTATAACATTTCGCACAGTGCCGGAAAGTTCCATGCCGGGTTTAAGGTCTTTCATATCCATAACGTCTGTACGCAGGATAGGTGCAGGCAGCTCGTCACGGGGGTCACGGCCGGGCTTCATCAGCTCCTTGACGATGTCGGCCAGCGTGGGCGCGCCGGCGCCGCAGGTTTCCGACAGCTTGGCGTAGCCGATGGCCTCGGCTTTTTCCTTCAAATCAGAGATGGCACCCTTCTTCACATCGGCCAGCGTATAGCCGCACTGCGCCAGCAGCTGTTCGGCGGCGGCGTAGCTTTCCGGGTGGACGCCGGTGTTGTCCAGCGCACTCTTGCTCTCGGGCACACGCAAAAAGCCGGCGCACTGTTCAAAGGCCTTGGGACCCAGCTTGGGCACTTTCAACAGCTGCTTTCGGGTGGTAAAGGCGCCGTTTTCCTCGCGGTATTTGACGATGTTTTTGGCGGTGGTGCCGTTGAGACCGGACACACGCTGCAGCAGGCTGGGGGAAGCGGTATTGGCGTCCACGCCCACGGCGTTGACGCAGTCTTCCACCACGCCGTCCAATGTTTCGCCCAGACGGGTCTGGGGCATATCGTGCTGATACTGACCCACGCCGATGGCCTTGGGGTCGATTTTGACCAGCTCGGCCAGCGGGTCCTGTAAACGCCGGGCAATGGATACGGCCGAGCGCAGGTTGACGTCAAACTCGGGGAATTCCTCGGCGGCCAGCTTGGAGGCCGAGTACACCGAAGCGCCGGCCTCGTTGACGATCATGTAGGACACCTTGCCGCCCACCTTGCGGATCAGCTCGACCGTCATCTGCTCGGTTTCCCGGCTGGCGGTACCGTTGCCGATAGCGATATGCTCCACACCGTGTTTTTTTACGAGCGCGGCCAGCTTGGTGATGCACTCCTGTTTCTGGCGCTCGCCGTGGGTGGGGTAGACCACGGTGGTGTCCAGCACCTTGCCGGTGCCGTCCACCACGGCCACCTTGCAGCCCATGCGGTAGCCGGGGTCCAGACCCATGGTGACCGTGCCCTTGACGGGGGGCTGCATCAGCAGGGGTTTGAGATTCAGACCGAACATTTTGATGGCGCCTTCGTTGGCCTCGTCGGTGAGATAATTGCGGATCTCGCGTTCCATGGAGGGCTGGATCAGACGGTCGTAGGCATCGTCGGCGGCATTGCGCATAAAGTCCATACAGGCCGTGCCGGGCACCGTGGCCCGGCGCACGGCGATGTGGGCCGTTTCGGCATCCAGCTCCACCGAAGCCTTCAAAAGTTCCTCCCGTTCGCCGCGGTTGATGGCCAGCACCTGATAGCCCTGCACCCGGCCTACCGGAGCCTTGAAGTCGTAGTACAGACGGTACACGCTGTCCTCGGGCTCTTTCTGGGCGGCCTTGGACACCAGCATGGCACGGCGCAGATACAGCTCACGCAGCTGCTTTCGGATGTCGGCGTCGTCGGAAATGCGCTCGGCCACGATATCGGCGGCACCCTGAAGGGCGTCCTCCACGGTTTCCACGCCCAGTTCCGGGTCGACAAAATCGGCGGCGGCCGCCTGTGCGTCCACCGGCGCGCTCATGGCGGAAAGCAGGTCGGCCAGCGGCTCCAGTCCCTTTTCCTTGGCGATGGTGGCCCGGGTGCGGCGCTTTTGCTTGTAGGGGCGGTACAGATCCTCCACCTCGGCCAGCGTGGCGGCGGCATCGATGGCGCTGACCAGTTCCTCGGTCAGCTTGCCCTGGCCTTCGATGGAGTGTTTGACTTCCTCCTTGCGCTGGGCCAGGTTGCGCAGGTATTGCAGCCGGTCGGCCAGCGTGCGCAGCAACTGGTCGTCCATGGCGCCGTGCAGCTCTTTGCGGTAGCGGGCGATAAAGGGGATGGTGGCCCCCTCGTCGATCAGGGTAATGACGTTTTGTACGTGTTCTTCTTTTTTGCCAAGCTCTTTGGCCAGAGTTTGAATCATGTGATCCATGGTGTTCCTCATTTCTGGGCGGTGGGCATCAGTTCCAGCCCGATTTTTCCGGTCATGTGTTCAATATCCAATCGGATCACCGCCATTTTGGGCAGATAGGTTTCGATCTCCCGGCCGATCATCGCGTCCATGCCCGGGCTGTACTTGCGCCCGATATGCCGGGCTGCGGCACGGATCTCGCTCTCGTCCTGCAAAATGTGCGCCCGACCAAAGACAATGACGCTGCGGTAGGCGGTGGTCAGCTTTTCGGGTACGACCTCGTCCTTGTCGATGACGCAGAAGGATACCTTGTCGCTTTGTCGGATGGCGTCGATCTTGTGGCCGGTCAGCGCACCGTGAAACCAAAGGGTGTGGTCTTGATAAGCATAGCTCAGCGGCAGGGCATACGGATAGCCGTCATCGCCCAGCAGCGCCAAAACGCCCGAGGTGCCACGGCGCAAAACCTCCCGGCATGCCGCATCGTCCAATTGCTGGTTGTGTCGTCGCATGGCTCGAAACATGGTCTGTCCTCCCGGATATTGGTTGTTTCTGCATTGTAACACAAAATGGGCGGCTTCACAATGGAGGGTTTGACGGTTTACAATTTTTCCGTTTTTCGTTATAATGACAAATCATGAATTGAACTTAAAAAGAAGGTATTTTGTTTGCTGTCCGATTTGTTGATCGTTGCCGGTCAAGTGCTGACCCTGTTTTTCATGATGGGCGTGGGCTTTTTCTTTGCCAAGAAGGGCTGGTTTTCCAAAGAAACCTCCAACCAGTGCACCCAGCTGCTGCTCTATGTTGTGGGTACCAGCCTCATTATCACCAAGCTGCAGATCGAGGCCACGCCTGCCGTGGTGCAGACCATGCTCAAGGCGGCGCTGGGTATGGTGCTGACCTATGTGGTCATGATCCCGTTGACCCAGCTGCTGTTTCGCAAGGATCCCGCCGACACCGCCGTGGTGCGCCGGTTTGGCGTGACCTACGGCAACATCAGCTTTATGGGGTTTCCGCTGCTGGTCGGTGTGCTGGGCGAGGAATCTCTGCTGTTTGGCGTGATTTCCATGCTCATCTTCTTTATTTTCCAATGGACGCACGGTGCGCTGATTTACGGCGGAACGCTCAAGCTGCGCAGCGTCGTGCTCAACCCGGGTATGATCGCTGTGTTTATCGGACTGCTCTTTTTCGCGGTGGGGTTGCGAATCCCGGCTCCCATCTATAATGCCATGGACTTTCTGGGCGATCTGAACACGCCGCTGGCCATGATCGTCATCGGCGGTCAAATGGCTCGTTCGGATATTCTCGGGGTGCTCAAGCAGCCCAAGCTCTATTTTGCGGCGGCTATCAAGCTGATTTTTGTACCGGCGCTGACCATGCTGCTGTTGCTTCCGCTGCAACTGGAGCCGCTGTCCTACTGTGCCTGCGTGGTGCTGTCGGCCTGTCCCACGGCTGGGGTCACTTCCATGTTTGCCCAGATGTTCCGGCGTGATGAAACCACGGCGGCGCAGATGGTCACCCTGTCGACCTTGCTGTCCGTTTTGACTCTGCCGGTGTTTGCCGTGCTGGCCCGGACGATTGCCGGGCTCTAACCCCTTACATAAAAACTCCCCGCGGGGGTTGGTCCCGGGGGTTTGGTTTATTTCATGGGGGA
>JAZSCJ010000129.1:0-17459 GCA_045602885.1 Oscillospiraceae bacterium | reverse complement strand
ACGCAGTACAGGCCGGGGATGACCTTGGCCTCCTCGTTCATAACTTCCATCTTGTGGTTGATCTTCACGCCGCCGAGGGAGCCGTAAGCGCCCACGTTCTGACGGCAGCAGTAGAAGGGGCCCTTGGCGATGGGCTCCATGTAATGACGATCCTTCTCGAAGATCTCGTCAAAGCCCGCCTCGCAGGAAGCGTTGTATTCCTCGACCTGCTCCATAAAGCCGGCCACGTCGATGCCGGCCTTCTCGGCCAACTCTTCCAGAGTGTCGGCCTGGCAAATGGGCTCGTAGCCGGCCGCCAGATCGCGCTCCCACTGCTCGTCGAAGTGATCGTACAGGTCGTGGGGATGGACGTGGGAGATGATATCGGGACCCTTCTTCTTGTACTTCTTCAGCAGCTTGGAGTCAAAGATGGCATAGCCGACCATGCCAGGCTGAGCCGCCAGGGCGTTACCGGTAAAGGTGGTGTTGGCGATCTGATCCTCGGGCATGAAGCGCTGGCCGTTGCGGTTGACCCACAGACAGGGCTGACGGAACGCGCCGTCCAGAATGAAGTGGTTCATGTTATCAGGGAGCTGGTACATGACCTCCATGATGATGGGGGTCTTGGCTGCGCCGACTTCCCAGGCCATCTTCATGCCGTCACCGCGCATACCGGGAATCGCGAAGTTAAAGATGGTCTTGCCATACTCATAGGGGGTGTGCTCCTTGATCATCTCAGGGCTCTCACCGAAGCCGCCGGTGGCAAGGATCACGCTCTTGGCGCGACACTCGATCTCCTCGCCGTTCTTATCCACGGCGATGACGCCCACCACAGTGTCGCCTTCCTTGATCAGGCTCTTGACAGGGGTCTCCATCAAGAACTCCGCGCCCTGCTCCTTGGCGTACTCGGTCATACGCTTGGTCATAGCGGTCGCGGCGCGGGGGCCGGGCATACCGCCGCCCTCGGGCTGGACAACGTGCCAGGTGAATTCACCGTCGGAATAGCCACGGGTAGCCTCAGGCGCGGAGAAGGCACGCTGCACGCCGTGGAACTTCACACCCACGGTCTCTTCCAGCCAGTCAATGGTGTCGCCGGATCTGAAGTAGTAGTCACGCACCAGGCGGGCATCGGCGGTATAGTGGCAGAAGTGCATGTGCTTACGGAAAATCTCACCGGGAGTAATCATGATCATGTTCTCACGCTGAATGCGGGAACCGATGCCCAGAGGGCCCATACCCATGTTGGCGGCACCGCCGGTGGTATTGCCCTTTTCGAACACGATGGTCTTTGCTCCGCCCTCTGCGGCAGCGCAGGCGGCGGCCAGGCCGGACAGACCGGCAGCAACAACGATGACATCTGCTTCCATTTTTCTCATAACAATCGCTCCTTCAAAAAATAAGATTTTTTACACGTTGAATGTTCTGAGGAATTTTCCCGTTTGTCGGATGGGCAGCGACCCGTTTTTCACGCCGGGCCAAACAAGAAATAGGCACATGGCGACAGTATGTACATGGTACTCCCATTATAGCCGAAAAAGGCCGCAATAGCAAGGGAAAAATCGCGTCATTTCCCCTCACTTGCCCCCCAAAAAACGAAGGACGGATGCCCCATTGGAGCATCCGTCCTTCGTTTCAGTAGTATTATAAACTTTTCCCGCATCGTTTGGGTCAAAAGGGGCCGTTTCCGTTGATGGCCGTGATCGTCTCAATGTCGATGTCATGCTCCACGCTGTCCCAATGCTCGGCCAGACGGCCATCGGTCACGCGGTACATGTCAAACACCTTGTTGACCGATCCGTCGGCCAGGGTGCATTTGAAATATACCACCACCAGATCTCCCTCTTCCACAGCATAGAGAATATCCATGTGGGGCTTGAGTGTGAAAAATCTCTGCGCAAAGGCACAAAAACCATCCCGACCGTTTGCGGCGGCGGTGCTGTGCTGCTTGTAATCCGGGTGCATATAGCGCTCCAGATTGGTCAGATCGTGACCGTTGAACACTTCCTTGTAAAACTCCAGAACCAGCTCTTTGTTTGTCATGCCATTACGCCTCCAAAATCTTCATGATCGCCTGCACAAAGGGCACGGCGTCATCGCGGGCGGCATTGTGGCCGCCGGGAACCATGTAAAGGGGGCACGCCAACGCCTGCGACACGCGTCGGGCACATTCCACCAGCGGCGCACCCACGCCGTCCTCACCCCACAACACCGAAACGTCGGTTCCGGGCTGCATGGCCGGTACCGGGAACGCCTTGTCAAAGGCAAAGGAAAACTCCTGCTGAATGAATCGCAGGCCGTTGGCGGTAAAACTCTCCATCTCGGTCTCGGTCATGGGCTTTTTGCTGGGGGCTGCACTGGCCGTCAAAAACAGCAAAAAACGGTTGAGCGCCCGATTGTACTTTTCCTGCTCAATGGCCTCACGAATACCGTTGATACGATCCCAGCAGTCTTGATTTTCCGGCATCAGCGCGTAGATGGGCGGCTCGTGCAAAAAAGACCGGGCGACCAGTTCGGGATGCCGTGCCGTCAGATAGGCCGCCACCGCCGCGCCGCAGCTGCAGCCGATCACAACGGCCTTTTGGCCCGGAACCAGCTTCCGCAGCACCCACGCTGCGTCATCACCCTGCCGATTGAAATATTCCGCACAGTCACAGGCGGTAGGGACCACCTCCTGCACGCTTTTGCCATAGCCGCTTCGGTCGTAGATGATGACACGGAAGTGCTCGGCAAAGGCCGGCGCCGTATCGATAAAAAACTCGCTGTCACAGGCTGCGCCGTGGATCAGGAGCAAGGGCATCCCCTCCCCGATCACACGGCAATAAAACGCACATCCGTCCTCACGCTTGAGCGTTACTTCTTCCCATTGCTTCAATGCAATTCCACCTCACTCAACGCGCAGCTTCGCAAAAGGCCGGCGCTTACGCCTTGCCCTCCTTGCCTCGGCGGCGCAGGAAAATAATCAAAATCTCACCCAACACAGCCAGCGCCGCAGAAACCAAAAATGCCGGCTGATACCGCTGGGCAGACTGATAAATGCCGTTCATAATGGTCGGGCCGAGCAGTCCGGCCAGCGCAAAGCCGATGAACATGATGCCATAGTTGACGCTGTTGTTCTTTCGGCCAAACCGCTGGGCGGTAAAGCCGGGGTACACGCCCATGATGCTGCCAAAGGCAAACCCGATCACAGCCAGGCAGATATAAAACAGCACCGCACGGCTCTCGTTGCAGAAAAAGAGCAGCACGCTGGCCAGCAGAGAGGCCGCAAAGGTGATGCGCAGCGTGCCGGTGGCGCCGATTTTGTCCGAGATCGTGCCGGAGCCCAGACGACCAGCCGCATTGAACAGCGCGATCAGCGACACCACCACCGCCGCCCGGGGCGGAGTCATGTGCATCATGCGCTGGGCAATGAGGGATGCCTGGGAAATGACCATCAGCCCGGCAAAGGCGCCGCAGGTCAGAGTCAGCAGCATCAGATAGCAGTCGCCGGTGCGCAGCATCTCCAGATAGGTGTATTCCCGGCCCGTCGGCTTCACCGCCGCCGTTTGCGTGACAGTGCCCAGCGCAAAATCCGCCGGACACTTCTCGATGATAAAGGCCGAGGCACAGATAATGACCGCCATGATCAAACCCAGCAGCTTAAAGGCCGTGGTCACATGGTAGTTCTCGGACAGCGCATTGACGATGGGTGGCACAATGACCGAGCTGATACCATAGCTGGCCGTGATCAAACCACCGGCAAAGCCGCCCTTTCCCGGAAAGAACTTTACCGCCGTGGAAACGATGATTCCGTAAATCAGTCCCATCGCCAGGCCGGCGCACAGGCCGTAGGTCACGATCAGCATACCCACTGACTTGGCAAAACCCGATCCGATCATGCCCACACCAAACAGCAGGCCGCCCACCAGCAGCATGGCCTTGGGGCCCAGCTTGTCGTTGATATATCCGCCGCTGATCATGGTGATGGGGCTGACGCCGCTGGCAACGGTAAACACAATGGCCAGACTGGCGATCTCATACCCCGCGCACTCCGACAGGTATACGCCCATGGGCGAAGCAAACGCGCTCCAGGCGTACAACGAGCCGATGCACAATGCCACAAAACAACTGGCGATCAGAATAAACCAACGCTTTTTCTGTAAACTCATAGCTTACGTTCCATCCTCAAAATTAACTTACTCCGGCAGAACCTGCCGGAGTAAGTCGTAGTGTATGCAATAATTACTTCTTCATTCCGGCCGAACGAACCGCGGAAATCACGATGTTGCCCTTGAGCTCGGAAACCGGTGCGCCGCGGGAGCAGTCGCACACGATCTTCTGGAAGCCCTGCAGCATGGGGCCGTAAGCATCAGCCTTACCAAACTGCTGGATCAGCTTCACAGCGACGTTGCCCACGTTCAGGTCGGGCCAGATCACAACGTTGGCCTTACCGGCAACCTTGCTCTCCTCCTTGTCCTTCTTGGCGGCCACGGCGGGCACGATGGCAGCATCCAGCTGCAGCTCACCCTCGATGGCCAGGTCGGGACGCTGCTCATTGGCAATGCGAGCAGCCTCAATGACCTTGTCGATCAGCTCGCCGGAGCCGCTGCCACGGGTGGAGTAGCACACGATGGCGCAGCGGAGCTCCCAGTCCAGCAGGGAGCTGACGGTGTCGCAAGCAGAGATGGCGATGGAAGCCAGCTGCTCAGCATCGGGATTGGTGCACACGGCGCTGTCACCGATGGCCAGCAGGGAGCCTTCGCTGCCCTCATAGCCGGGGATATCACAGATACCGATGCTGGAGATGGTGGCGATACCGGGCTGCATGCCCACCACCATCTGACCGGCCAGCAGCACGTCGCCGGTGGTGTTGTCGATACCGGCGAAGGTAACGTCAGCCTCGTCCACAGCCTGCATCACGGTAGCGAAGTACAGGGGGTTCTGCATACGACGGTTGAGGGCCTTCTCCTTGAGGGTGCGGTTGGGCTGGGCCACATAGGCCTGGATCAGCTTGTTCTTGTACTCCTCGTCGTTGATGTCAACGATGGTGAATGCGCTCTCCTCGTAGCCGCGCTCCTTGCACAGAGCCTTGAGCTGCGCGGCGTCACCCACCAGAATGGGGAGGATGTAGCCGTCGCGGCCGCACTCGTAAGCAGCCTGCATGATCTTCTCATTGTCTGCCTCGGGGAACGCGATGCGCTGGGGATTCAGCTTGGCCTTTTCATAGATCTTGTCCAAAATGTTTGCCATGTTAAATACTCCCTTCCCGCGTTCGGGTTACATCTCTTCTTCGACCTTGTCAACCAGATCGCCGATGGTCTTGCAGGCAGCGGCATCAGCCAGCTGGATCATAACGTCCAGCTCGTTCTCGATCTCGGACACCAGGCCGACCATCAGCACAGAGGTGCCGCCCAGGTCTTCCTTGATGCGGCTGTCCATGGACAGAGTGGCAATGTCCTTGCTGTAAGAGGTGGAAACCAGCTCCAGGATCTTTGCTTCCAGTTCAGTACGATTCATGTTGTTTTTCTCCTTAAAATGTAATTTTTTTAATTGATTTGATTATTCTTCCACCAGATCGAACACGACGGTCTTGAAACCGCCTTCTCTCTGGAAGATGGCAGCTTTTACGGGCACGGGCAGCTTGCCGGCGTCCATGATCTCCTTGCGCTTCTTCTTGTTGATGCCACGCACCACGGCGTTGAAGCAGGCGCCCTCTTCCAGCTCAACCTCGCCATAGGCGTAGTTGCGCTTGCCCAGGTTGTCATACTCGGGCTTGGAGGACAGAGCGGCGGGCAGCACGATGGACTTCATCACGCCCTTGCCGCTGATCTCGACCCACTCGGTCTCCAGGTTGCCGCAGCTGTTGCAGGCATAAACGGGAGGGAACTCCACAGCGCCGCAGGCGGGGCACTTACGGCCCAGGATCTTGCCCTCTTCCAGGCCCAGATAAAACTTTTCAACAACTTTTTCCAGCTTAATAGCCATAATTATTCCCCTCCTAAATTAGTCTGCAGCCTTCAGCAGAACGGTAGCCACGTTCTGGGCGCCGCCGTAACCGCGCAGCATGCCGATCTTGGGCATCTTCTTCACCTGGCGCTCACCGCACTCGCCGCGCATCTGCATGCAGCACTCGTAGATGTCAGCCATACCGGAAGCACCGTGTGCATGACCGAAGGAAGTACGACCGCCGTTGGTGTTGATGGGCTTGTCACCGTCATAAGCGGTGCGGCCCTCGCAGATGTACTTCCAGCCTTCGCCATAGGGCAGATAGCCGGCGATCTCGGCGGCGATCAGGTGGGAGGTGATGATGAAGTCGTTGGCATAGAAGATGTCCACATCTTCGGGCTTCACGCCGGCGACCGCGTAAGCCTGACGGCAGGCCTCCTCGGTGGCGCGGATCTCGAAGTGGGGGTTGGAAGCTTCCATACAAGAAGCGCCGATGCTCAGAACTTCGATGGGCTTATGCTTGAGGTTCTTGGCGATCTCGGGGATCATTTCGGTGGCGCAAACGATGCAGGCGGCAGCGCCGTCGCACTTGCGCTCGATGCACTCGGCACGCAGGAAGTCGCCCATGCGGGGGTTGTAGGGGGAGCGCAGATAGTCGATCGCGCTGTCGAAGCCCTTCTCCTTGGCCAGATCGTCAAAGGAAACGCGCTCCAGAGCCAGCTCGCACACCGAAGCGTTGCGGCGGTTGTTGATGGCCATCCAGTTCAGGGTGTCGTCCATCTGCTCGGCGGTGATGCCGCGGGTACGCACATACTCTTCGGCGGCGTCATCGTAGATCAGCTCCATGGGAGCCATCAGGCTGCGGCTGTAGGCACGGTCGTAGAGCCAGGGAGTGGTCTTGAGGAACTTCTCCATGGCGATCTTCTCGCGCTTGAAGGGGTGCTTGGGGGTATCAACCGCATCGTTGGGATAGGGAGCGCTGTCGCCAAACTCCACGCAGCCGCTCAGAACGCAGTTATACTTACCGGAAGCAACGGCGTTGACAGCCAGATCCAGAGCCAGATAACCGGTGCAGCAACCCTCGGAATGGTGGAGAGAAGCCTTACCCTTCATACCAAACCAGTTGGCAATCTGGGAGTTGGGGGTCAGGTAGCCGGTACCGGCCAGAGGGTTGGCGCAGCCATGGTAGTAGTACTCTACGTCCTTGGCGGTAACACCAGCGTCCTCCATAGCCTTCAGGGCAGCGTAGCCAAACAGCTCGCCCTCAGTCAGGCCATCGGTCTCGGGGTTATCAACGGTGTACATAAAGGGAGTGCAGCCTACGCCGATAATGGATACGCTTCTGCCGTACTTGCCGGGATGAGTCTGATTCATATTGATGCATCCTTTCTGTTCTGTGGTTGCCTTGCAGGAAGCTTGGCATACTCTCTCGCATACTATAATCTCAAATTTTATTGCAATTTTCCAAGGCACGACGGGTATATATGTTCAGTAAAAACTGGACACTTGTAAATGCGTGTACAGTGATTTCTGGCCATTTCTTTCATTGTGTTTGATTTTTCCCCAAAAAAGTAATACAATAGCTAAAAATCGCATTTACCGCCCCCCTGCGACACGAAAACAGAACGGAGATGAGCTTTTGTGAGAAACGCCAAGGCACAGATTCGCAAGCAGGTCCTGGAAACGCTGAAATCCACCCACATCCACAACGTTCAGGTCAAGGCGATCACCGACGCCCTGGGCATCAGCCGCAGCACCTTTTATCTGTACTACGACTCGGCTTACGCTGTGTTGCAGGATATTGAGGACGAATTTTTCGACGGGCTGGAAAAGGCCAACGCCCCCTTCTGGCGCTATCCCCTCAAGCAGGAATATATGAACCAGCCCCACCCGGTGCTGCTCACCGTTTTGCGCTATCTGCGCGAAAACCGTGAGGTCTCCAATGTGCTGCGCGGCCCCTTTGGCGAGCCCATGTTTCAGGTTCGCTCCAAAAAGTGCCTGCAGGAAAGCCTGTGCCCCGTGCCTTTGATGCGCGTTTACTATCCCGAGGACACCGAGCTGCACATTTCCTATCTGATCTGCGGCCACATCGGCGTGGTCAATGAATGGATGCTCGCCGATTGCCCCATCCCGGACGAGGAATTTGCCGTTAAGCTGTACCGGCTTATGTTCTCCGGCCTGTTCCCCAGAACGCAACCATAACACACCACCCATTGTCAAATTGACGCAGGCGCGGAGGGTTTTGCCCCTCCACGCCTGCGTTTTGTTTATTTGCGATCCAGCAGTTTAAACGAGAGCATAAGCAACAGCCGCTGGTCGGGGCCGTTCCAATCGCAGCGGACGATGCTCCGAATGTGGTTCATGCGGTAAAGCAGCGTGTTTTTGTGCAAAAACAGACACTCAGCCGCCCGGTTAAGGTTGCAGTTGCAGGCCAGATAAACACGCAGCGTTTCCAAAAGAGAGAAGGAAAAATCCGCCTGCGCAGCTTGAAGCCGGGCAATATCCGGACTGATAAGAAAGGGTGCCTGCTCCCGGGGAATGTAGGAGAGCATATGCTCCAGCATGATGTCCCGATAAAACCGCATGCCCTCTTTGTCGCCCATATCCAAGGCGGCCAGCCCCTGCCGGAAGTAGCCCTGCAACGTGCTCAAGCGGTGAAAGGGATTGCTGGCTCCACAGCGCAGGCGGTGGGTCACCACAAAATGGTCCAGCTGGATCGCCAGGGCATCCAGCGCCGCCTCGTCCTTGCCGTAGATCAAAAGCACCAAGTGCTCGTTGAGCTCCACCGGGATCAGCGGCGCCGCAGAAAACTGCTGTCGAAGCAGCGAGGCGTAGTACGCCGCCACCTGAAGATCCTCCTGCGCCTCCATATCCACGCAAAACAACTGAAACAGACTGTCGGCCGGCACAAGGGTGCTTTTCAGAAATTCCTGGATCATTTCCTCCGGCAGCGGCGTGCCATGCAGCAGATCCAGCAAAATTCTCTGCACCGGACTCCCGGCAGACAGACTATGGTTTTTTGTGATCAGCCGCTTTAAGTGAATGGCGATCAGTTCGCTGGCCCGGCACAGCCTGGGGGTCGCCTCGGTGTCCACGCACAGCACATTCAACCGGCTGACAAACTTCCCCTCCTGCCACAAATTGCAGACCACTGCATCAAAGGGATAGATCTCCGAGCGATAGACCACCGGCACCATAGAGGGCGCCAAAAAATCCAGATCGCCCGACTCACGCA
This sequence comes from Oscillospiraceae bacterium, assembly GCA_045602885.1. GTDB lineage: Bacteria > Bacillota > Clostridia > Oscillospirales > Oscillospiraceae > JAJPXI01. The sequence continues at coordinate 8,323 of JAZSCJ010000129.1, read as the reverse complement.
TCTTCCGGGCGCTGGCCGGAGAGAGATACCGCTGCTCACTCATGTGTTTCCACTCGGCATCGCCCCCGATGGCGGTGTCGGTGATGGCCAGAATACGGTAGGTTTCATCCAGATAAAACATGGGCAAGCCGGTGTACCGACTGGCGCAATCCACGATCTCCTGGTCGCTGTCGCAGGCGGCCAGCGCCCGATCCAGCCCATCCAGCCAACATTTTGTGTCCATCAGCGCGTTGAACACCCGAAACAGATCCTGTTCCGCCACGACAATGCAGTTGTCCGCAGTCACCGCGTCCTCCCCCACGCAGACAACCAGCGCACGGTGAAATTCACGCGCTTGCGCACCAGCCGTAATGTAAACCGTATCGGCACAGTCCTGCGCCTCCTGGGTCAGCAAAAGCAGCCGTGTCCCGATATGAAAGCTTGCGTTCTCAGCAAACCGCACCCCAAAGGGAGATAATGTATGCAAAATCACATCCCAGGTCATATGCGTGCGCCCCTCTCACCTATTTTTGTGATACTGTCACAAAAAATGCCTTTGTATTTCTGTCCCTTGCCCGATGACAACAACAGGTAAGAAATGGTATATATGTAATAGCCTCTCTGATATTTTTCTTAATTGTAGCCTACCGCCCCACTTTTTGCAATGTTTTCTCGATATTCTATACGATCACGCTGCGAAACGGAGGATATTACAATGACCGGACGCGAAAATATGGAATTGGTCTGGCAGCACAAGCAGCCCGAATGGGTGTCCATGATCAATACCGATGCCCAAATGATTATTACCCCGGAAATCAATGATCGCCCTCTTTTCATGAACGGCACCGACGCTTTCGGCGTGCAATGGGAGCTGGACCCCGAGCACCCCGAGCTGATGACCCACGTCAAGCCCGGCTGCGAGGTATTTGACGACATTACCGAGTGGAAAAAGCATGTGACCTTCCCCTCCTGCAAGGACGCCAACTGGGAAGCCGCCGCCATGCGCACCAAGGCCATGTGGGCCAAAAAAGACCAGCTGCAGGGCTACTTTGTGGGCAACATGGGCGGGTTTGAGCGCATCTGCGCTTTGATGGGCCACGTCAACGGCATGATGGCCATGTACGACGATGAAGAAGCCTTCGCCGAGTTCATGGAGGCTTACGCCGACTATCGCATTGAGCAGTTTGAGTACCTCAAAAAGTATCTGGACATCGACTTTGTCATGATGCATGACGACTGGGGCAACCAGAACAATATGTTCTTCTCCCCCGAAATGTGGCGCAAGTTCTTCAAGGAGCCCGAGCGCCGCATGGTCAAGCGCTGCCAGGAGCTGGGCATGCACTATATGCACCATTCCTGCGGCTACATCGAGCCCATCATCGGCGACATGGTCGATATCGGCGTGGAAAGCTGGCACGGCGGCGCCCCCTCCAACGATCTGAAGAAAATCAAGTCCGACTACGGCAACAAACTGATTTTCGCCGGCTGTGTGGACCCCCAGGTCACCGATACCGGCCACGCCACCGAGGACGAGATCCGCGCCGAGGTGCGCCGCGTCATCGACACGCTGGGCAAAGACGGCGGTTTGATGGTCTCTTCGGCCGTCATGTTCTCCACCGTACCCGGTGTGGACGGCATCGTGGACGACGAGTGCACCAAGTACGGCCGCTATGACACGCTGAAATTCGATTGATGTAATCAATCGTAACAATCAAAATTTTACAAAAAGGAGATCATCATTATGAGCAAGCTCAACGGTTCCTGGAAGCTGACCATGCACACCTACATGGGCGATATGCGCTCCACCCTGTACTTCACTGCCGAGGGCGACAAGCTGACCGGCACCTGCAAGGACGCCGCCAACGGCGCTGTGGGCACCATTGAAAACGGCGTCATCAACGGCAACAGCTACGAGTACGATCTGACCATCAAGACCGCCGTGGGCGAGATGACCAACCATCTGACCGGCACGCTGGGCGAGGACGATGTGATCCACGGCAACTCCACCAACGCCATGGGCACCTTCGAGTTCGAGGCTGTCCGCGGCGAGTTCTGATCCCCCTTTGCACAACAAAGCGGCCCCGGCGTTTGAGGTTTCTCAAACACCGGGGCCGTTTCTTTTTTTCGTTTAGCGTTCCGGCTGCAGCAGCTGCGCCGTAGGCAGCACATGCAGCGCCACCTCCATCGGCTCCATGGCCGCGCAGGTCACCAGATGCCCCTCATGCACCAAACTGCGCCAGTGCCACGGCGCGGCATCGGTCAGCAGAGAAAACTCCCGCTTTTCCAGCGCCAGGCCGCACCCCTGCGCCTTCAGCGCGCTTTCCAGCCGCGTCCACAAAAGGCAGAAATCCTCGGCCGACGGATGCGCTTCCAGCCACGCCATCTCCTCCCCGGTCAGCATCTTTCGGGGCAGCACCTGCGGTTTTTGCAGCGGCTCGATATCCACGCCCACCAGCCCATCGCTGACCGCCAGGGCCGCGTAATGCCCGGCGTGGGACAGGCTGAACTGCACCGAAGCATCCACCAGTTCCGGCTTTCCGAACTCACCGCACACCAGCTGCTCCTCCTGCGTAACGCCCAGCACACTGCGCAGCAGCAGCCCGGCCGCGCAGTGAAGCAGCCGATCCTTTTCCTCCCAAAAGCTTTCCGCCTCCGCCCGGCGCTTGGCGTACAGCAGGGACAGCGCCTGCGCCGAATGGGCCGCCAGCTCACAGGCCGACGCCAGATAAAGATCTATTTTCATGGGCACAGCCCTCCCGTACAAACGCCCCGGCAAGGGCGCGTCCTCTCCCCTGCAGTTTAACGAAAACCGCCGGGCCCGTCAACCAAAAACCGCGCCGGAGAACACGAAGTCTCTCCGGCGCGGCAAACAAACGGATTTACTTAGCAGGGGGAGGCGTGGGTGCCACCACCTCGGTGTACATCTTCTTGCGCCGCTGGAACTCGGGATCGCCGCCCAGGCTCATCAGACGACTTTCGTTCTCAAAGATGTCCTTGCCATGAGCCGCCTTGCCCGACACCAGATCGTGGCAGTGCCAGATCTGACCCACAGGGCCCAGGCTCTCGTCGTTGACCAGCTTCATAGCGCCGTTGACCAGCTCCAGATGGCCTTCCAGACCGCACAGCTCGCAGACGGCGTGGTTGGTGCCGGGGAAGATGTAGAAGTTGTTGCCGTGGCAATGGGGGCAGGCGCCGTCGGCACCCTTCCACAGATCCACCTCTTCCGAGCCGGGAATCATCAGGTTGTTGTCCTCAATGTACTGGGCGGCGTCCACCAGATTGCGGCCGATCTGCTTCATGCGCTCGACCTTGTCATCCTGCATGATAACGTCCTTACTCCAGGAGAAGAACTCGTTATTGACCACCTTCCAGCCGGGAGACATGGCGAACATGGCATGGTCGGTCTCCACACGCACGGCCCAGTCGGAACCGCCGATGCCCACGAAGGAGATGGCCTTCTGGCGGAACAGGCGGGGGTTGAGCCCCTCCTTGCCCTGCTCCTTCAGCTTGCCGTCCAGCATGAGCAGCATGCCGGTGTCATGGCCGGGGCCCATGCGGTCGGTAATGGAGTGGAACAGGCCGGTGCCGCCGGACTCGAAAATAGGATCCACGATCAAAATGCCGTCGGCCTCGATCATCTTGTCGTACAGCGCGGCAAAATCGTCCTTTTGGGTGCAGATCATACCCTTGCCCATGACCAGACCGCGGGAGCAGGCCACGCAGCCGGAGCAATAGTTGATATCCCAGTCAAACAGATGGATAAACTCGATCTCAGCGCCCTTCTCTTTGGCCGCTTCCAGCGCCACACGGCACATGGTGTCGTTGTTGCCGTTTTTCGTGCCAAGAGAAATGCCCAGAATTTTCATGGTCTTTTCCTCCTAAAATTTAGTCACAGCGGCTTAAATGGACGCCGCAAATCAACGGTAATCCCAGCCCACCGTCTTGTAACGGGGCGGAATGTAGGGCACCTGCAGGAAGCTGGCGTACTCGCCGCCGGTGTGGATGATGTGCTTGCCGTGGTTGTCGGTATCCCAGGTCAGCGGCTCGAACCAGCCCTCACGGATGTAATGTCCGGCGATCTGCACGCGGATGCGCTGACCCTTGTGCCAGAAGCGGCTGGAAGGCACGATCTCAATGTCACACTGGGCGATCTCGCCGGGAGACAGCTTGAGCTCACGCTCGTGCGCCATCACAGGCTGATAGCTGGTGGACAGCTTGGGATCCAGCTCACGGTGAGAAACGCGGCACTTGCCCCATGCGCCGGGGTGATGCTCACCCAGAGTATCCCAGGGCACCCAGTTGCCGGCAGCGTCGGACTTCTGAATGTTGATGAACATATCAGCATCGTCATGGCCGTCCACCTCAACGAACAGACGCAGGAACATGTAGCCGGTCAGCTCGGTATCCTCGGTGAATTCCATATCGAACTCCACCACGCCCTCGTTGCCGTCATAGCTGACGGTGTGGTGCACCGCAACCGGCTCGTCGTGCATATCCATATGGGCGGCATCCAGATAGTACCGGCGGTACTCGGTGCGCTTGATGGGGAAGTTGTCCTCGGCGCGGCGGATCTGATAGTCCACATCAAAGCCGTCCATCACGTCCAGGCGCACCTTGGGGGTCATCTCCCAGCCGTTGTGGATGTCCTTCAGATAGCGGTCATAGAAGCGCTTCAGGTCTTCCAGATTTTCGGGCGTGTAGGTGTCAGGCCACTCAAAGTCACGGTGGGCACGCAGCCATTTCTTGCGGGACTTGCACTTACGGAAGGCGTTGATGGAGCCACGCAGGTGGAAATGCGACCAGCCGGCAGTCTGATACACCGGGATACGAACCTTGGAGAAATCGGGGATCTTATCTCTCCAGTAGCCGTTCATCAAGGGGTACTTGCGGCCCATGGCCACTTGATCGTCTACGCCGCCGTTGCCGGTGACCTGGGCGGCGATAAACTCGTTGAAGCCCAGCGCGGGGATACCGCCCTCGAACAGCGACTCACGGTACAGGTCGGTGGTGGACTCCCACGGTGCAATACAGGCCAGATGGGGCGGGCATTCGGCCGCGATGCCCCACTGATGAATAGCCACGCCGGAGTTACCGGCCATACCAACTTTACCGTTACACCAGGGCTGCAGGGCGATCCACTCAATGAAGTCGTAGCCGTCCTCACGGTCCTGATGAGTGAAGATATGCACATCGCCCTCCGAATGGCCGGCGCCGCGCACATCAACGTTGGCCACAGCGTAGCCCTGATAGCACCAGTAGGCCGGGTCGGGCGACTCAAACTTGGCCATCTTGGACACTGTTCCGGGGGGCACACCCATCAGCTGCCATTCGCTCATGCCCTCGCCGGGGCGCTTGCCAAACCAGCTCCAGGACACGATGACGGGCACCTTTTCGGTGGTGTTGGAGGGGCGGAAAATATCGCAGTAGATCTTGCAGCCGTCGCGCATGACCACTTCCACGTCCTGCTCACAGATAATGCCGGGTGCCGCCTCATAGGTGCGCTGATTGAAGGGCGGGCAGAAGCCGTGGCCCATGCGCAGCATGGGGTCGTCACTGGCGGACAGGTCCATGCCCTCGATATTGTCCAGCGGCTTGCGGGCCTTGCGGTAAATGGCCTCGATCTCTTCGCCCTGAAATACTTCCTTTTTTACGAAATGGGTCGTCGAATCCATGAAGATTACCTCCTGTTTTTATGCCGCCTGCGCCACCGCGTTCACGTTCCGTCCCGCCCGGCCGCGCAGTCCGCGCGCATGATTTACGGAAAATTGCACAAGTTTCATTAGGTAACGACACTATTTTATGTCGAATCCGCTCTGCTTTCAAGTCTTTTTTGCGTCGGAGCTAAAAATTAGCCCTCCCAGCGTCACGCGCGCTTGAGCGCGTCCAGCATCATGGGCACGACGCTGTACAGGTCGCCCACGATGCCGTAATCGGCCACCTCAAAAATGGGGGCGGCGGCATTGGTGTTGACGGCGATGATATACTCGGAATCCTGCATACCGGCCTTGTGCTGAATGGCACCGGAAATACCCAGGGCAATGTACAGCCGGGGGCGCACCGTCTTGCCGGTCTGACCCACCTGATGGTCGGCACTGACATAGCCGGCATCCACCGCGGCACGGGACGCGCCAACCACGCCGCCCAGCGCTCCGGCCAGCTCCTCGGCCAGCGCAAGGCCCTTGGCCACGTCCTTGGAGATACCGTGTCCCACCGAAACGATGACCTCGGCGCCGATCAGATCCACGACGTTTTTCGCCTCTTTGACGATCTCCAGCACCCGGGTCTTGATGTCCGTTTCCTCCAGCGCCACCGCACAGGGTTCAATCTTGCAGGCAGCCGCCTTGTCGGCATCGTAGGGCGCGCACTTCATCACGCCGGGACGAACGGTGGACATCTGGGGCCGGAATCGGGGACAGATGATGGTGGCCATCAGATGTCCGCCAAAGGCCGGACGGGTCATTTTCAGCCCCTTGTCCTCCATGTTCCACTTGGCCGCATCCACGTCGATGGTGGAGGTGGTGCGCAAAAACTCAATGTACTTGGCCGTATCGATGTCCAGATGGGTGGCGTCGGCCGTCAACCCGGTGTGCAGACGGGCCGCGCAGCGCGGGCCCAGATCACGGCCGATGTTGGTGGCGCCAATCAGAACGATCTCGGGCTTTTTGTCCATGACCAGATCACAAATGACCTTGGTGTAAGCGTCGGTAGTGTAGTGCTTGAGCAGGGGGTGCTCACACAGGTAAACCTTGTCGGCACCGTAGCCGCCCATCTGCCCGGCCAATTCGGCTACATGGTCGCCCAGCAAAACGCCGCACAGCTCCACACCCAGATCGTCGGCCAGCTTGCGGCCCTCGCTGAGCAATTCAAAGCTGGTGGGGTTGACCACACCGGCGGTCTGTTCGCAAATAACCCATACGCCGCGGAAGGCGCTCAGGTCGGTATTGATGAAATCAGACATGTTGCGCTCCTCCTCAAATAATATGTTTTTCGGCAAGGGTGGCCATCAAGCTGTCAATAGAAGCCTTGTCTGCGCCGATCATCTGCCCGGCGCCCTTGAGCGGGGGCGAGAAGGACTTATACACATTGGTGGGCGAGCCCTTCAGTCCAATGGTATCCAGCTCGATCAGCGGCTCGTCCTTGAGATCCTCAAAGCCCAGCACGGTGTATGGCTTGCTGTCGCATTCCAGAATTCCCTTGACCGTCATGTATCGGGGCGTATTGAGTTCCTTGATGCAGGTGATCAGACAGGGCGTGGGCACCTCAATGGTCATGTAGCCGTCCTCCAGCGCGCGCTTGACGGTCAGGGTGTTGCCCTGCTTGGTGATGCCGGCGGCGTAGGACACCTGCGGAATGTCCAGCTTCTCGGCGATCTGGGGGCCTACCTGTGCCGTGTCGCCGTCAATGGCCTGTCGTCCGCAAAAGATCACGTCGTCCTGCCCGACGCCCATGTGGGACAGGGCAGCGGCCAAAATCTGGCTTGTGGCAAAGGTGTCCGAGCCGCCAAACTCACGGCCGGAGACCAGCACCGCTTCATCCGCGCCCATGGCCAGCAGTTCGCGCAGCATGGATTCGGCGGCAAAGGGGCCCATGGAGACCACAACCACCTTGGCGCCGGGATTGGCGTCCTTGAGGGCCAGCGCGGCCTCCACGGCGTTGAGGTCGTCGGGATTGGTGATGGTGGCCATGGATGCACGATCCATGGTGCCGTCGGCCTTGACGGCCACCTTGCCGGAAGTATCGGGGACCTGTTTTACACAAACGATAAATTTCATTTTTCCGCCCTCCTTACTTCAGCAGGCTGCCGGAAATGACCAGCTTCTGCACCTGCGAGGTGCCTTCGTAGATGGATGTAATACGCGCGTCGCGGTAGAAGCGCTCCACCTTGTACTCCTTAATGTAGCCGTAGCCGCCGTGGATCTGCAGCGCGTCATAGGCCACCTTGTTGCACATCTCGGCCGCAAAAAGCTTGCTCATGGCGCACAACTTAGTGCTTTCGGGATCGTCAGCGTCCTTACGCACCGCCGTGGAATAGACCAGCTGACGGGCCGCCTCGATCTGGGTGGCCATGTTGGCCAGCATGAAGCTGATGTCCTGGAACTTGGCGATGGGCTGGCCAAACTGCTTGCGCTCCTTGGCGTAACGGGTGGCTTCCTCCAGACACCCCTGGGCGATGCCCAGCGCCTGCGCCGCCATACCCAAGCGGCCGCCGTCCAGCGTCTTCATGGCCGTGGCAAAACCCTTGTGCAGCGGGCCCAGCAGGTCGCTTTTATGCACCCGCACATCCTCTAAAATCACGTCGCTAGTGGGGTAGCCGATCATGCCCATCTTGTGCTCGGGCTTACCG
>JAZSCJ010000128.1:0-10843 GCA_045602885.1 Oscillospiraceae bacterium | reverse complement strand
CCTCGCTGGCCTTGTTTTCGGGGATGACGGTCACGCCGGTGCCGCCGTAGCTCTCCCCTGCCGGAACGTTGAGCTGTCCCTTGGCCAGTTTATCAAGTCGGATCGTAGCCATGTCGTTCTGTGAGCCAAGGAGAGGAATCTATCAATTGTCTTCCTAAGACAGCTTGGCCTCCGACTTCCTCGCTGGCCTTGTTTTCGGGGATGACGGTCACGCCGGTGCCGCCGTAGCTCTCCCCTGCCGGAACGTTGAGCTGTCCCTTGGCCAGTTTATCCTTGAGCTCCAAAATGACACGCTGGGCGATCTTTTTTCCGATGCCCGGTGCGCCGGTCAGCGCCTTTTCGTCACCGGTAATGATGGCGGTGGCCAGTCGCTCCGGTGTGGACGAGGAAAGAATGGCCACCGCCGCCTTAGGGCCTACGCCGGAAACGCCGATCAGCATCTGAAAGCAATTAAGTTCGTTTTCTGTGGCAAAGCCGTACAACTCGAAAATCTCTTCCCGTACATGCAGGTAAGTAAACAGCTTAGCCTGCTCTCCGTGCTTGAGCGCAGCAAGAGTATGGTGGGTGGTTTTACAGGCGTAACCCACGCCGCCGCAGTCGATGACGGCCAGATAGGGCGCGGTATGAACCACAGTGCCTTTTACATAATAAAACATACGCAACCTCAATTCAGCAGGGATGTGGACGACCGGGCGTGGCACAGGGCGATGGCCACCGCATCGGCCGCATCATCGGGCTTAGGGACATCCTTTAGTCCCAACAGTCGCTTGGTCATATCCATAACCTGGCGCTTTTCGGCCTTTCCGTATCCCACAACGGCCAGCTTGACCTGGGAGGGATCGTACTCAAAGATGGGGATTCCATGGCGCTCGGCAGTAAGCAAAATGACGCCCCGGGCCTGTGCTACACCGATGCCGGTGGTCACGTTGTTGCCAAAATACAGTCGTTCCACTGCCATCACATCGGGGTGAAAACGTTGGATCAAGTGGTCCAGGTCGTCTGCAATTTGAAGTAAGCGTCTGGACAATGGCAAGCCAGCCTCAGTACTAATGGCGCCGCAGGCCAAAAGGGATGTACCGGCCCGTTCGCTTTGCAAAAGCCCGAAGCCCACGATCGCGTAGCCTGGGTCGATGCCTAAAATGACCAACTTCTCCCCTCCTTGTTTTCCATCGTTATATTTTACCACGACCGGGAAGTCTGCGCAACACTGCACTTGCTTTTTTTGCGCGGCGCGGTATAATGAAAACAATTGAAATCACAAAGGAGTTGGTTGGCATGAAAACCATCATTACCGCACCGCAAGCCCCGGCCGCCATTGGCCCTTATTCCCACGCTGTATGTACAGGTGATTTGCTTTACACATCTGGTCAGATTGCACTGGATCCTGCAACCGGAAAGCTGGCCGGTGACACCATTGAGGTGCAGACCGAACAGGTTTTGAAAAATCTGGAGTGCGTTCTGGCTGCCAACGGCATGACCTTTGCCAACGTCATTAAGACCACGGTGTTTTTGACTGATTTGGCCGATTTTGCCACAGTGAACGGCATCTACGCCACCCGATTCCCCAGCCAGCCCCCTGCCCGTTCCTGCGTGCAGGTTGCCGCCTTGCCCGGCGGCTCCAAAATTGAGATCGAACTGGTTGCCAGCAAATAAAGCATCAACAAGAAACCCCCACTGTTACAATTACTCGTAACAGCGGGGGTTTAATTGTGTTTATTATGCTCTGGGATGGGCCTTTGCATAGACATCCTTCAAACGCTGGCCCACAACTTGCGTGTAAATTTGAGTGGAGGAAATGTCGGCGTGTCCCAGCATTTCCTGGATGGAGCGCAGATCAGCGCCGTTTTCCAGCAGATGCGCGGCAAAAGAGTGGCGCAGCGTATGGGGCGTAATCTCTTTTTGGATGCCGGCCTTTTCCTGGTAGTACTTGATGATCTTCCAGAACCCCTGTCGGGACATACGCCGTCCGTTCAAGTTGACAAACAGCGCGGTTTCCTCGGCCTGCTCTACCATTTGGGGGCGGATCCGCTCCACATACTCGGTCAGAGCACGCACAGCAGAAGGATACAACGGAATAATGCGCTCTCGTCCGCGGTTTTCACAGCGAATGATGCTGGCCGACAGATTCAAATTGCTCAGATGCAGATTGATCAGTTCAGATACGCGGATACCGGTTGCGTAAAGTAGTTCCAACATGGCCTTGTCACGACAGCCTTTGGCATCGCTGCAGTCCGGCTGATCCAGAAACAGATCCACTTCTTTGCTGGACAGAATTTGGGGCAGTTTGCGTTCGGCCTTGGCCGGAACAATGCTTTTGGCAGGATTGGTGGACATGTGCCCTTCCGAAATCAGATATGTATAGAAGGATTTCAACGAAGCAACGCTGCGTGTCATGGTCGCCAGCGATTTCCCCTGGGCGATCAAATGCTTGGAATACTGCTCCATGATTTTGTCAGTGGCCTGTTCTGGCTTTACATCATTTAAAGAGAGATAGCTCAGGAACTGGCGCACATCACGCAGATAGGAACTGAGCGTATTGGACGATGCTTTTTTTACGGTAATTAACCAGTTTTCGTAGCCTAACAGATGATCCATTTTCCCGAACCCCTCCTCTCTTGTTCTGATTAACCCGGCCAAAAGCCGGCAAGTGTTTCCAGCATAGCCGGAACCATACGATGCTCTGCCACGCTGCACGCAAAAAGTACCACAGCACAAACGCCGCAACGAAGCAGGTTGGCTCGGCTCCACACGGTCGGGCGTTTGATCTCGCCCAATAAGTGACCGGTCAATGCTCCAGCACATAAAAATCCTTGTATTCCAAGGATAAAGAGAACTGGAATGCAAATCAGCCCTACCACTCCAAACAGAAAAAAGGAAAATGTCAGGCCAAAGGTTCCCAATGCGCAGAAAAACGAAGCGACCGTAAAGGAAAGTAAAAATCCCCGTACAAAGAATACAGCCGGAATCCCCAGCAGGCCCAGCGGAGTCAAGCCCAGGGCCAAAACAAGCAACGGCCAGCGAACCGTTTCCCACAGGGTGGAAATCCACTCCGGATGCGGTGTAAGCCCAGCCAGCATTGCCGTCAGATAATCGTGCAGATAGCCAGACAGCACCGGGCTGTTTTCGCCGCTTACCCGTCCGGCCAACAAACAGCCGGACACGCCACCCAGAAAAAACGAGACGGACAGGATGACCAGCGCCGCAACCGCTCCGGCGGAAGGCAAGTCCCATATCTTTACCATGCGTTTTCCCATCGCTGTCACCTCGTAACAGCCTATGAAAACACAGGACAGGGTATGACTAAGAAATGCTTACTTGCCCAATTCCCGGGAACGCTGGGTGCAGCGGTCCATGGCATCGGCCAAAAGCCCGTCAAAATCCCGGTCGTCAAAGGCGGTAAGCGCAGCCAGCGTTGTGCCGCCGGGCGAACAAACCTGTCGTGTGAGCTCACCGGCTGTTTTCCCGGAACCAAGCAGCATTTCAGCCGAGCCACGCATGGTTGCTGCCGTAAGCTCAAGCGCCGTATGGGCATCCATTCCCTGTTGCGTCGCCCATTGTACCATGACGTCAGCCATACGGAAAAAGAACGCCGGAGAAGAGCCGCTGACCGGGATCACAGTGTCCATTTGGGACTCCGGGATGATCGAAACCATACCGGCAGCCGAAAAAATGTCACAAACCGTTTGAAAAAGCGTCTGGGGAACATCAGAAGTTTGCGCCACGGCAGTCGCACCCAACCCAAGCTGAAGCGGAGTGTTGGGCATGACCCGAACCACAAGCGCACCCGGAAGCCGGGCGCGGATCCAGTCGGAAGAGATTCCGGCCGCAATGGAAACCACGCACTTGCCGTGGCAAAGATCCCGGATCCCTTCCAACACGGCTTCGAACATCTGCGGCTTGACCGCCAGAATGATAATGTCGGCATTTCGGGCAACCTGCCCGTTGTCGTTTGTTACACGGGCGCCCAATTCTTTGGGATGCGCCAGCTTTTCTGTATGCGGATTGGAAAGGAAAATATGATCCGTCGGGAACAGTTGCTTGGACACCACGCCGTCAAAAATCGCAGTCGCCATATTGCCTGCGCCGATGAATCCCAAACGCATATCGTTCATAACTGAAAGCCCCCTTATCCAAAGGCGAGTGAATATACTATATTCCATTCCCCGGAGTTTGGCAAGGGAAAACGAGCATTTTCTTGGAAAAATTTTCGTTATGTATATTTCTTATGTAAATCTCGTTATGTAAACCAATACAACGAATTTTGAGCTAAAATCAGCCGATTGGCTCGCGGTCGGCATATCTTGTGCTTAACTCTTCGAACGCGCCCTACATCTTGTTTTCGAGTAAATACAGGCTGTATACCGCCCGTTTTACAATCCATATCGTTTTTGACTTCATTCGACCTGTCGACCGGCGGTCATTTTGCAGCACATTTTGGTTGCGTCGTTTTCTGAGAGTTCACGTTTGTGTTATGTTACCATCGACAAGCAAATGACCTGCTCGTTACTTCCTTCGTTTTTTACTCCTCTTCCCTCCCATGAACCCGGCCAATCCTCCGCCAAATAAGCTGGAGTACAACAGTCCTGCTCGTTCGCTTTCGAGCGAAACATCGGGATAAAACAGCAACCCAACACTCAGCAAAAGCAGCAGGAAAACCGCACCGGTACAAAGCCCGACCACCAGCGTTTTGCTTTTGCTCTGTGAAACCGCCAGTAAGCCGCCCAGAAAGCAGCTGATCACACAACCAGCCAGCGTGTATCGCATCATATCACCCTGGTTGATTCGGCCCGTGGAAATGGCGAATGCACACAAAAGCAAAAACACGACAACAATCAACAGCGCCGCCGCTGCACCCAACAGCACGCTGCTCATCAACCGCACCAGCGTTATGCTGTGATTCTCTCCCCTTTTTTGCATAAAAAACACCCTCTCTGCCTGGTTTGTACAACCTATGCAGAGAGGGCGTTTTTCATAACTGAATCAAGCTTACTTTTTCTTCTCGGTGCCGTCGCTGGTTTGAGCGCCCACGGTGGAGATAGCCCACTTGGTGAACTCAATGCGCACACGGTCAGCGCCGGTTTCGATGACAATGGTGTCTTCCTTCACAGCGCAGATTGTGCCGATCACGCCACCGATGGTGGTGATCATGTCACCAACCTTCAGGTTGCTGCGCATTTCGGCAGCGGCCTTTTTCTTCTTGTTCTCGGGACGGATCAAGAAGAGGTAAAACACGACGAGAATGAGAATAAGAGGGATCAGAGCAGTCAAGTTTTCCATGGTTGTTCCTCCAAACATTAGTAAAAATTATTATATCGTGACTGACACAAAAAAACAAGTCTTTTTACAATTTTATCCCGTTTAGATCCGCTGTTCCAATTTGGGCGAGAACTCGCTGCGGAAATCAGCAAAGGCATTTTGCTCCAACGCAGTCCGAATTCGGGCGGTCAGCTCGTTGTAGAAATGCAGATTGTGCAAAACGGCCAGACGCATACCCAGCATCTCCCCTGCCGCAAACAAGTGACGGATGTAGGCACGAGAGAACGAACGGCAGGCCGGGCAGTTGCAGGTGGGATCAATGGGACGGTCGTCCGTTTTGTATTTTTCGTTTTTGATGTTCAAAGCGCCTTCCCAGGTATACAGCTTACCGTGACGTGCATTGCGTGCCGGCATGACGCAGTCGAAAAAGTCGATGCCACGGGCAACGCCCTCGATAATGTTGGTGGGCGTGCCCACCCCCATCAAGTAACGGGGCTTGTCCTTGGGCATATAGGGCTCCACCGCGTCAATAATATCGTACATGGTCTGGGTCGGCTCACCCACTGCCAAACCGCCGATGGCAAAGCCATCGCAATTGAGCGGAGCGATCTGCTGCATATGCCATACACGCAGATCGGGATAAATACCGCCTTGATTGATGCCAAACAGCATCTGCTTGGGGTTGACGGTATCGGGCAGGGAATTCAGCCGCTCATGCTCTTGGATACAGCGAATCAACCAACGCAGCGTGCGTTCACAGGAAGCCTTGACATACTCCCGTGTAGACGGATTTTCCACACATTCATCAAAGGCCATGGCAATGTCGCTGCCCAGATTGGACTGGATCTGCATGGATTCTTCCGGGCCCATAAAAATGCGCTTTCCATCAATGTGAGAGGCGAAAGTGACGCCCTCTTCGCTGATTTTTCGCAGGCCGGACAGGGAAAATACCTGAAATCCACCCGAATCGGTCAAAATCGGGCCATCCCAATCCATAAACTTGTGAAGACCGCCCATCTGGCGCACCACATCGTCACCGGGGCGCAGATGTAAATGGTAGGTGTTGGACAGCTCGACCTGACAGCCGATCTCGTTCAGATCATGGGCGGATACCGCACCCTTGATGGCGCCTTGTGTGCCAACGTTCATAAATACCGGCGTCTGTACCGTGCCGTGGGCACAGGTAAACTGTCCTCGACGAGCGCGGTCTTGCGTGCTTAACAATTGAAACATAAGTCTGATTCTCCAGTTCAGTCGTGGATAAACATAGCATCGCCAAAGGAAAAGAAGCGGTACTTCTCCTCTACCGCCTGCCGGTAGGCCTGCATGACCTGCTCACGTCCAGCCAGGGCGCTGACCAGCATGATCAGTGTGGATTCGGGTAGATGGAAGTTGGTGATCAGGCAGTCCAACACTTTAAATTTGTAGCCGGGGTAGATAAAGATATTGGTCCAGCCGGAGCATTCCGACAGCGTGCCGTCCTCGGCGGCCCAGGATTCCAGTGTGCGGCAGGACGTGGTGCCCACACAGATCACACGTCCCCCCGATTGCTTGGTTTGGTTGATGATTTGCGCCGTTTCAGCAGGAATCATGCAGAATTCGCTATGCATATCATGGTCTGTAATGTTTTCTGCCTTTACAGGTCGGAACGTGCCCAAACCGACGTGAAGCGTGACGTAACAGACTTTAACGCCCATGTCTTGTATGTGTTCCAACAGCTCGTTGGTGAAATGCAGACCGGCTGTAGGCGCAGCTGCCGAGCCGATCTCACGGGAGTACACCGTTTGATAGCGTTCGGCATCCTGCAATTCTTCGGTGATATACGGCGGCAGGGGCATTTTACCCAGTTGCTCCAAAATTTCCAGAAAAATACCTTGGTAATGAAAGCGAACCAGCCGCTTTCCGTCTTCTGCCTCTGCTTCCACGGTGGCGTTCAGTTGCCCCTCGCCGAAGATGATTTCAGCGCCGGGTTTCAGCTTTCGGCCGGGCCGCACCAGACACTCCCAAAGGTTGTCCCCCTTGTCCACCAACAGCAAGACCTCACACACACCGCCGGTGGGACGATGACCGATCAACCGAGCAGGCAGTACCCTGGAATTGTTCAAAACCAGGCAGTCACCGGGGCGCAGCATGGAGGTAAGATCGTAAAAATGCTTGTGCTCCACTTGACCTGTGTGCTTGTTCAGGGTCAGCAGCCGCGAGGCATCCCGCTGCGAAAGGGGTGTCTGCGCAATAAGCTCTGGCGGTAATTCAAAACTAAAATCAGAGGTTTTCATCATGTGTGTATCTCAATTCCCGTAAAATAGAATTTCAGGATATCCTCGTAAGTATAACCTTCGTTGGCCATGGCATAGGCACCCCATTGGCTCATACCCAGATTATGGCCGTGGCCACTGCCATTGAATACAAAAATCCCGTCCGGGTTGGCTGGTGCTTTTACCGCCTGTAGACCGGAGCCGGTCATGGCATAGCAGTTTCCGTTCAAAATCTGTACCGGGGTACCATCCCCGCCCAAAACCCATGTGCCGGGAAGCGAGCCGACAAACTGACCGTCAGCAAGAGCGTACCCGTCACCGCCGGGTGAAATGGTATAGCGCAGCGACTTGACGCCAAACAAAGAGCGTACATTGTTGTCCTTGGAAACAGTCCAGCTCTTTCCGTTTACATCAGTAAACGTTACGCTGCAAACATTTCCTGTGCCACTGATCTTACTGACCCGGATATCTGCGATTTCGCCGCACTGAAAGCCCTTGTTGCGAAACAGCGTTTGCAGCTGTTTGCCGGTGAAGGTCTTGCTCCAGTAGTACCCGGGGATCTTATCGGCAACCAGCGCCTCATACGGATCGGTCACACCACGCAGATACGGAATGGCCTGGTTCCACACATTTTCGCAATTTTCCGTTGCGCCGCCATCGCTGGAATGATAAAATGCCTGAATCACCGAACCGTTGTACCAAGCGTACTGACCTGCCGTTTCTACCACGGCACGTTCGGTAACATCGTTGGCCCCGGCTGTGCCGTAATATACCTGGCAATCGGTGGTATTGCAAGTATCAAAGTGATAGCCGGAATGGCGATTAAAGCTGGTCAGAGTATAGCTTCGGGCACAGACTGCCTGCGCTTTCAACGCCTCCACAGGCCAACTGGCACTCATTTCATAGGGCAGAATGCCACGGACATAGTCCTCCATGCCCACCAGGTTGACCACCGTCAGATTGCCGCCGTTGATGCGCTCGTAGCGGAAACTGCCGTAGTATTTATACCCCTTAAAGTGCGTGATAGCTTTCACGCTGTCATCCACGCCGGGCGTGACAATGAACATTGGATTCTCCGAACCGCCATCATACTGGAAAATCGGTTTAGCCGTTCCTGTAACGACCACGGTGATGCCATAGGAACTGGTGCCAACGACCGACGTGTCGGCCAATCCCAAGGATTGCTGCGCCGATTCAGCCGCGGATGCAGAGGTATATGCACCGATGCGAACTTGAAACTGCCCCTTGATGTAAGCAGGAAATCCGCCCACTGTGTCTGCAACGGCCTTGGCTTGGTCAAAGCTTTCGTAGATTCCGTCAAGCGCAATATGATAGCAGCCTACAACGACATTTGACGTATCTTTATCCGTATAACCGGATCGATTGTCCGACAAGCGGGGAAAGTAATATACGTTTTGGGTTTTGACCATGGAAATGCCCGACTCGTACGTATAACCGATCTGCTGTATACCGTTACCGTTGTCAAAGCAGAACCGATAACCATTGCCAACGCTGTTGAGAAGATTCGCCCCGGGCAAAGTATTGCTGCCATAATACAGACCTACGCGAACCAGTCGATCTTCTGCTGTATTGACCGTGGCGGCGGCGTCTGTAACAGGCTCAGCACCCACCAACGGCGTGGAGAATACAAGCATCACGAGAAAAACAGCTGCAATTTGCACGAATTTTCTTTTCATAAGGTGCTCCATTTCTCCATTACTTTAGTGTGATAAAAATTGACTGAACCTAAAAATAATGGTAACATATTAAAAATAGCCTGTTCCATTATAGTACATAAAACGACCTCTTTTCAACTGCTGTTTTTGGAAAGTAAAATTTGGAAACAACATAGTAGTATACCACGAGGTCTTTGGAGGTTTGAAAATGAAAAAGTATCAGGTAGGTATCATTGGCGGCACCGGCATGGTTGGTCAGCGCTTTGTGACTTTGATGGAAAACCATCCCTGGTTCCAATTGAAAGTCATCGCTGCCAGCGCTCGCAGCGCCGGCAAAACGTACGAAGAGGCTGTGGGCAGCCGTTGGGCTATGACCACTCCCATGCCGGAAGAGGCCAAAAAGATCGTAGTCATGGACGCCACGGCTGACATTGAAAAGATCGCCGCACAGGTGGACTTTGTCTTCTCTGCCGTGGATATGAAGAAGGACGAGATCAAGGCTCTGGAAGAGGCCTATGCCAAGTGCGAGTGCCCTGTGGTTTCCAACAACTCGGCCCACCGCTGGACCGATGACGTGCCCATGGTCATCCCCGAGATCAACGCCGACCACATCAAGGTCATCGACGATCAGCGCAAGCGCCTGGGCACCAAGCGCGGCTTTATCGCCGTTAAGTCCAACTGCTCCATCCAGAGCTATGTGCCCGCCCTGTCCCCCCTGCGCAGCTTTGGCATCGAAAAGATCCTGGTGTGTACCTATCAGGCAATTTCCGGTGCAGGTAAGACCTTCGAGACCTGGCCCGAGATGGTGGATAACCTGATCCCCTACATCGGCGGCGAGGAAGAAAAGAGCGAGCAGGAGCCTCTGAAGGTTTGGGGCAAGGTGGAAAATGGCGTTGTGGTCAAGGCCGACGCCCCTGCCATCACGGCACAGTGCCTGCGTGTTCCGGTTTCCAACGGTCATACCGCCGCTGTGTTTGTCACCTTTAAGAACAAGCCCACCATGGAGCAGATGAAGCAGATCTGGGCCGACTTCAAGGGCCGCGCGCAGGAGCTGGATCTGCCCACCGCCCCCAAGCAGTTCCTCAACTATTTTGAAGAGGACAATCGTCCCCAGGCCAAGCTGGACCGTGACATGGAAGGCGGCATGGCTGTTTCGGTCGGTCGTCTGCGCCCCGATACTCAGTACGATTACAAGTTTGTTTCCCTCTCCCACAACACCCTGCGTGGTGCAGCCGGCGGCGGCGTACTGCTGGCCGAACTGCTGTGTGCCGAGGGATACATCGATCACAAAATGTAACGATTAAAGGAGGATATCTCGATGAGAGAGCCTGTATTTACCGGCGCTTGCCCCGCCATTGTGACCCCCTTTGATGCCAATGGTGCCATCAACTACGATGCCTTTGGCAAGCTGATCGACCGGCAGATCGCTGCCGGTGTGGATGCCATCTGCGTCTGCGGTACGACCGGCGAGACCTCTACCCTGTCCATCCGTGAGCACATTGCCGCGGTCGAATACTGCGTCAAGCGTGTGGATCACCGCGTCAAGGTCATTGCCGGTGCCGGCAGCAACGACACCTCGGCTGCTGTCTATCTGTCCCAGCACGCACAGGACTCGGGTGCCGATGCCCTGCTGCTGGTCACCCCCTACTACAACAA
>JAZSCJ010000127.1:0-24071 GCA_045602885.1 Oscillospiraceae bacterium | reverse complement strand
CCTCGGCCGCAGCAGACGGCCTGCGGGTCGCAGAAGCGGTGGCATCCAACCCCAACTGAATGAAAAAAACAGCGCCGTCCCCGTTTCGGGACGGCGCTTTTGCATTAAAACAGGTCTTTCTTCTTCAGAATGACACCCACGATCAGAATCAGAACGGCCGCTATGACGATGGGCGCCCAGAAGAACTGGTCCCAGGGCAGTCCGGTCACATTCATACCGTAGAACCCGAAGATGATGTTGGGAATGGTCAGCAGGATGGTGATGGAGGTCAGCACCTTCATGGTCACGTTCAGGTTGTTGGAGATCACGCTGGCAAAGGCGTCCATCATGCGGGAGATGATGGAGGAGTAGATGTTTGCCATCTCGATGGCCTGACGCACCTCGATCAGCACGTCCTCCAGCAGATCCTGATCCTCTTCGTACAGGGTCACGATGCGTCCGCGCAGGATCTTTTCCAGCGTGACCTCATTGGCCTTCAGAGAGGTGTTGAAGTAAACCAGCGATTTTTCCAGATCCATCAACTGGATCAGTTCCTTGTTCCTCTGGGTCTTGAGGAGCTGTCGCTCCATGTGATTGTAGATTTTATCGTTCTGCATCAGGTACTGCAGGTAGCGCTTGGCCACACGCAGCAGGATGTGCAGAATGAAACTGGTCTTTTTGCTGGTGGATACCCCGCGGACCAGACCGTCCTCAAAGTCACGGATGACCGAGGACTCCCGCAGGGAGACAGTGACGATGTTGCTTTCGGTAACGATGATGCCCAGAGGGGCGGTGGAATACACCCCGGCGGTGTCGGACTTTTCAATGACAGGCGTGTCGATGATGATCAGGGTCTGGCCCTCTTCGGTGTCGATACGAGAGGTTTCCTCTTCGTCCAGCGCGGCGCGCAGAAAATCAAGTTCGACCTGCAGGGTTTCGGATACCAGTCGCAGCTCGTCCTCGTTGGGATAGGTCAGATTGACCCAGCATCCCTCCTGGATCGCATCCAGGTCGGTCATGCGACCATTCACCGTCTTGTGGAAGGTCATCATGGAAAATCACAGCCTTTCCTGCGGCGCAACAAAGGCAATGAGCTTCTTACTCAAAGGCCGCCGGTGCGCCGCACAATTTTATGATATTGACTTCGACTATACGGGTCTGCTGTCACGGCGCATCTCAACTCCTTTATCGTGTAGTATCACCTTTATATTATATGCAACCATACTATGAATTGCAAGCATAAAAAGACGACGGCAGAATTCTTCTGCCGTCGGCGGGTTTGCTTCTTATTTGCGTCGATTGAAAATGTCGAAAATGGCCTGGAAATCTTCGTCCTCGCTGGAGGTTGCAGGCTTCTCTTCCTGTGCCGACTCAGCAGGAGTTTCCTCCCCGGCTGGCTGCTCCTCACTCGACTCAACCGGTGCGCTGACAACCGGATCGTTTCCAACCTTTTCGTCAAAACCAGTGGCGATGACGGTGACCTTCAGCTCGTCCTCCATCTCCTCGTCAAAGGCAGCGCCGAAGATGAACAGCGCATCGGGATGGGCCGCTTCCTTGACCATGTTGGTGGCAGCTTCGACCTCTTCCAGTCCGATGTCCATGGAGCCGGTGATGTTGACCAGCACGCCGCGGGCGCCCTTGATGGAGGTTTCCAGCAGGGGGCTGGAAATGGCCATCTTGGCGGCTTCTTCCGCCTTATTCTTACCGGCGGCCCGGCCCACGCCCATGTGCGCCATACCGGCATTCTTCATGACGGCGGTCACGTCGGCAAAGTCCAGATTGATGAAACCGGTGTTCTTGATCAGGTCAGAAATGGACTGCACCGCCTGGCGCAGCACATCGTCGGCAATCTCAAATGCGTTGGCAAAGGTGATCTTCTGATCGGTGGCATACTTGAGTCGATCGTTGGGGATGATGACCAGCGCATCCACACGCTGACGCAGATCCTCAATGCCGGCTTCCGCCTGCTTCATGCGGCGCACGCCTTCAAAAGAGAACGGCTTGGTGACAACGCCGACCGTCAGAACACCCATTTCCTTGGCGATATCGGCCACAATGGGGGCTGCACCGGTTCCGGTACCACCGCCCATACCGGCGGTGATAAAGACCATATCAGTGGTCTCCAACATCCGGGCAATGGCCGCACGGCTTTCCTCGGCCGACTTGCGACCCATTTCCGGGTCCGAGCCTGCGCCCTTGCCCTTGGTCAGCTTTTCGCCAATCTGAATCTTATAGGTAGCATTGGATACATCCAAAAACTGCTTATCCGTATTCACTGCAATAAAGTCAACGCCCTTTACGTTGGCCTTGACCATTCGGTTGACTACATTGTTACCGCCACCGCCGACGCCAATCACCTTAATGATGTCGTCATTAATCGGCCCGGTATCCATGCCAAATGCCATAACCGTTCCTCCTATGTAAAAACAAGTTCTTGTACCCCACCGGGATACAAAAAGGCAACATTTTGTTACATTGTACCTCTCTTTTTCTGACAGGTCAAGGGAAAAGATAAAGAACTTTTCAGAAAGATCGGCTCTTTTTTGCTCAACCGGGAATGAATCTGGCCCGCTCTCCCGTCAGGTCGATCACACCACGCTGGTCAGCATTCAGATAGGCCGCCACTTCCTGCAGCGTGTGTATCAAAAGAGGGAAATTATCGCTGTAAACCGGCAGCCGCACCGAAAAACGCCCGTCAAACTCCATGTGGATCTCAGCTTCACCGGACAAATCGATGGTCTGCAGCTGCGCAAGCATAGCCCGATCCTCCAGCGCACCCAAAATCTGCTTGAGTGCGTCCAGTTTTCCGCTTTGTTCCACGGGAACGGCCATATTACCGCCTTCCTCGGGCATCAAAACGGTCAGACCCATCACTTGACCATAGCGCTGAGTCAGCTCTTCGCCGCCCTGTTCCAGCAGCTTACCGCTTCGATCCACGATCCACCAGCCGCCCTGGCTGCCCGGCAGCACGGCGGCCGGGGCACATTCGCTTACCGTAAGGATGACGGTATCGGGCAGGATGCGGTGTATACTCACTTCCCGGATGTAGGGCAGCTGCTCCACGATCTTGCGCCCGGTGGGCATTTTACGGATCAGAAACAGGTTATCGCCCGGCTTAATGTTGGCAGCGGCAATGACCTGCTCATCGGAGTAGACTACTTCACCCACCACTTTGACCTGCTCCACACGGAAAAAGACAATGCTTCCGGCCACCACCGCGCACAAAATCAGAAAAATGGACAGCAGCTTATAGAGAAAGCCGGAGCCTCCCCTTCTGCGCCGTTTTCTTCTGCGTGTCGCCGCCATGATGAATCATTCCATTCGTTCTATTTTTGCGCCCAGAGCCTGCAAATCACGCTCCAAGCGCTCATAACCCCGGTCAATGTGGCGCAGCCCGGTCAGTACGGTTTCGCCTTGCGCCCCCAATGCCGCTACCGCCAGCGCAGCTCCGCCCCGCAGGTCGGCGGCGCAAACCGAGCTTGCGTGAAGCCGGGGCACACCACTCACGGCGGCCACACGGCCCTCCACCCGGATTTTCGCCCCCATGCGGCGCAGCTCATCTACATGACGGTATCGGTTTTCAAACAAATTTTCCACAAACAGCGTCGTACCCTGCGCTGTGGCCAGTGCCGCCATCAGAAGGGCCTGCGCATCGGTAGGAAAGCCCGGATAGGGCGCGGTATGTACTGCAGGCACCGCGTTCAGCGGCCCGTTGCAGATCAGCCGTACCGCCTGATCGGTACTGCGCAGCGTACACCCAGCCTCTTGCAGCAGCGCCGTCACGGTAGACAGATGCCGACAATCCACACCGTGCACCGTCACATCGCCCCCGGCTGCAGCCGCGGCCGACAGGTAGGTGGCCGCCACAATGCGGTCGCCCATGACGGTATGCTCGGCGCCGTGCAAGGCATGCCCGCCCTCTATGCAAATGACGGACGACCCTGCCCCCCGTATGCGCGCGCCCATGGAACACAGCGCCGCCTGCAAATCTACGATTTCCGGCTCTCGGGCGGCGTTGATGATGGTTGTGCTCCCGGCCGCGCCGCAGGCGGCCAGCATCATATTTTCAGTAGCGCCCACGCTGGGCAGCGCCAGCGTGATCTCTCGACCGGTCAGCCCCGAAGTAGTGCAGATCAGACCCTCTGCACCCTCAACGATGTGCGCGTCCAACGCGCGCATCCCATTCAGATGCAGGTCGATGGGGCGCGGCCCCAACTCACAGCCGCCGGGCAGACTGAGCTCAGCCCGGCCCAACCGAGCCAGAATGGCGCCCAGAAAGATGACCGACGAGCGCATTTCACGCATCAGTTCATCGGGCACATTGCAATGGGTCAGCGTTGTGGCGTCCACCGTCACGGTGTCCCCATCCCGTGTGGTTCTGCAACCCAAATGCTCCAGAATGGTCAGCGATGCCGCCACATCCGACAGGCAGGGACAGTTGCGGATCACGCTGACCCCATCAGCCAGAACCGTCGCCGCCAAAATGGGCAGCACGCTGTTTTTCGCACCGTGTACGCTGACCTCACCGGACAGCCGCCAACCGCCCGTGATGCGCAATTCACTCATGTTGGTCCCTCCGCATTCATGGTTTTCCCTTGCTAAACCATGCTATGCCAAAGGACACTTTAGGGTGCGTTTACTTCAAAAGACCGATCAAAACCCGATAAATCTGCTCGGTGGCATCGGAAATCGCCTGCTCGGCCAGCGCGCGGAACATACTCTCACGGCGATTGGGATCGGTCAAGATGGCCGATGCCTCCTCGTACAAACGCCGGGCCGAGCAGTCGCGCTCTGCCAGCAGCACCGCGCCGCCCTGGTCGGCCAGAATTTTGGCGTTTTTGGTCTGGTGGTCAGCCGTCACGTTGGGCGAGGGCACCAGAATGGCCGGTTTGGCCAGTGCGGCCAGCTCGGCAATGGTGGAAGCGCCGGCGCGGCAGATGACCAGATCGGCCGCCGCACACACCAGCGGCATATCGTAGATGTACTGGCGCAGATCCAGCATGGGGCTGTCGGGACAGCCCGGCTTCATGGCATCGTAATTGCGCCCGGCGCCGTGAATGTGGTGAAAGGGAAAGCCATCCTGCTGCTCCATGCAGAAAAACTCACTCATGTAGCCGTTCATGACCTGCGCGCCCAACGATCCGAAGAAAGACAGCAGCAGCGGTTTGTCATCGGTCAGACCCAGCTTTTCCCGGGCCTGCTGCCGGGTGTACTGAAAGAAGTCACCCCGAACCGGCGTACCGGTGACCACGACCTTTTCGGGATCGTCGTAATGGTACTTGCTCTCTTCAAAGCCCACCATAACCGCATCCACCACTTTGGACAGCGTCTTGGTGGTCAGGCCGGGTACGGCGTGGGACTCGTGTACGGCAGTGGGGATACCCCGTTTGGCCGCCGCCTTCACAATGGGAAAGGAGGCGTATCCACCGGTGCCCACCACCAGATCGGGCCGGAACGCGTCCAAAATGGCGTTGGCCTGCTTTTTTGCCCGGTTCAGATTGACCAGCGTGCCCAGATTATGCTTGATGGCCGCAGGGGACAGCGAGCGATAAAAGCTGGAGATGGTCACGGTGTTCAGTTCAAAGCCCTCCTGGGGCACCAACCGGGTCTCCATACCGCCGTCAGCACCCACAAAGAGCACCTTGCAGTCCGGGTGGCGCTGCTGGAACAGTCGGGCCAGCGCCACAGCCGGGTTGATGTGTCCCGCCGTGCCGCCGCAGGTAAAGAGGATATTCATAACCTCACCTCGTTATTTATCCTTGTTTGGGCGCCGGGATCTGCCTTGACACGCTGAGCACAATGCCCATTTCGGCCAATTGGATGGTCAGCGCCGTGCCGCCATAGCTGAAGAAGGGCAGCGAAATACCCGTAACCGGCAGCAAGCCGGTGACCACACCGATGTTAAAAAACACCTGGAAGGCAAACAGGGTGATGATGCCCACAACGAGCAGCGCGCCAAACCGATCCCGGGCGTGAATGGCGATCCAGTACCCCCGAACGATCAGCAACGCAAACAAAATCAAAATCAGCGCCGCGCCAATAAAGCCCAATTCCTCGCAGACGATGGAGAACACAAAGTCATTTTCCGGCTCAGGCAGGAACAGATGCTTTTGCCGACTGTTGCCCAGACCCAGACCCAGCAATCCGCCCGAGCCGATGGCCAGACGGGACTGAATGGCCTGAAAGCCACTGACCTGCGGATCGATCCACGGGTCTTTCCACACGGCAATGCGTTTGGTCATATAGTCGGTATTGTTGATGACATACCACAATGCCGCACCCACAAGGGCACCACCGCCGACAAACCAATACAGCTTGACTCCACCGGCAAACAAAATGGACGCACCGGCCACCAAAATGAGAATGGTGCCCGACATGTGCGGCTCCAACAGCATCAGCAAGGAGACCAGCAGCAAGATTCCTGCGTAAGGCAGCAATTCAAGAAAACCGATCCGGTCCAGCCACTCTAAACTGCGTCCCAACCAGGTATGCTTGTTCCACTTGCGTTTTTTCTGCTCGCGCTTGGACAGTCGGGCGGAAAAATAAAGCACGACGCCCAGCTTTGCGATCTCAGAGGGCTGAAAGCTCATCGGACCCAACTGGATCCAGCGCTGTGCGCCTACTTGCTCCCTACCCCAGCCGAAGGGAATCACGAGGATAAGCAGCAACACCGCAAAGGCCAACACAAAAATCGATACCCAGCGAAAGTGCTGATAGTTCATCTTGGATACGAAATACAGCACCGCTACACCGGCCAGCGCCCACAAAAACTGCCGGATAATGTAGTGATACGGACTGCTGATCTGGGAATCGTAATAGGCCGACGCGTAGGACGCGGAAAAGACCATGAGCAACCCCACACCCAGCAAAATCAGCGTCAGCAGCAAAAAGGGCAGGTCCACCGGGCCGCGTGCCAACTGTTCTTCCATTGTCAAGTCACGCTTCGCCTTTGCCATGGAACCGCTCCTTTCGTGTTAGAATCAAAAATGTAACTCAAAGGCCGCTGTACCGCTGTACCACCGCCGTCAGGGCCAGGGCGCAGAAGACCAGCGTAATACCGGAAAACACAAAAACCAGCTTTTTTTCCGACCAGCCGCCCATCTCCAGATGGTGATGCAGCGGCGCCATGCGAAAAATGCGCTTGCCGTGAGTCAGCTTAAAGTAAGTCACCTGAATGATATCGGAAAGGGTCTCTGCAATGTAAATGATGCCCACCAAAATCAAAATCAGCGGCATATCCAGCGCAAAGGCCAGACCGCACACGGCACCGCCCAGAAACAGCGAGCCGGTATCGCCCATAAAGACCTTGGCCGGATGGAAATTGTACACCAAAAAGCCAAACAACGCGCCCAACAGCGCACCGGCAAAAGTGCCCAGGGCCGTTTGTCCGCACAGAGCGCCGGCGATGGTGTAGAACAGCGCCACCGGCACTGTGACACCGGCTGCCAGACCGTCCACGCCATCGGTAATGTTGACGGCATTGACGCAGCCCACCATGACAAAGGCAGCAAAGATCATGTACACCACCCAGGGCAGGATGAGCACGGTATCAAAAAAGGGAATGTACAGATTGGGGCTGAGATGGCCGGTATAGCGAAGCAGGGCGGTAAAGGCAATGGCGGCCGCCAGCTGCAGCAAAAACTTCTGGGGCGCGGTCAGGCCGGTATTCTGCTTCTTTTTCAGCTTGGCGTAATCGTCCACAAAGCCGATAATACCAAACACCAGCGCAAAGCCCAGCACAAACAGCGCCGAGTAATCGCCGACCACAATATCCTTCCATCCCACCAGAACAAGGGCGGCGGCAATGCCCACAATAAACATGATACCACCCATGGTGGGTGTGCCCTGCTTGGACATATGCCAGGTGGGGCCGTCCGTCTTGATGGACTGGCCTGCCTTCATGCGGCGCAGCATGGGCACCAGAAAGCGACCCACAAACACGGTCACAACAAATGCCACCACTGCGGGAAGCACAAAATTTACAATCATTTGCATGGTTTCAACCTCCGAGACCTTCCGAAATCAAATAACAAAGCATTATATCATGCTTTTTCGAAAAAGTCCCGTATTTCTTTCCGCTCATCCAACGGATATTGAACTGCATTGATTTCCTGATAGGTTTCATGGCCTTTTCCGGCCAACAAAATCACATCGCCCGGTCGGCCCTGCTCCAGGGCGTACCGGATGGCCGCCCTGCGGTCGGGCTGCACCACATAAGGGGTGTGCGTCCCTTCCATCCCGGCCAGAATGTCAGCAATGATCTGCTCGGGTGGCTCAGTACGGGGATTATCACTGGTCACCACCACAAGATCCGCCAGCTCGGCGGCAATGGCGCCCATCACGCCTCGCTTGCTTTTATCCCGGTCGCCCCCACAGCCAAACAGACAGATCACCCGGTTTTCTGCCAACGGGCGCACCGTCGTCAAAATGTTTTCCAGCGCGTCGGGCGTGTGTGCATAGTCAATGAGCACGGTATACGCCGCAGGCACCTCCACCACTTCCACACGACCCTTGACCCCTTTGGCGTCCGCCAGTGCGGCCGTCACATCACGCAGCGGCAGACCCAGGCCCACTGCGCAGGCCACTACGCCCAGCGCATTGTAAATGGAAAAGCCGCCGGGGATGGGCAGACGTACCCGGCCGATGCCATCCAGCGTCACCGCCTCAAATTCCACCCGTTGAGGGAACAGACGAATGTTTTTCGCCGTCAGATCGGCCTGGTCTTTGTTCTCCGAATAGGTCATTTGGGCACAGGAAACCGTTTCATGGAAGTAGCGCCCGGCCGGGTCATCCAGATTGAGCACCGCCAGATCGGTCTGCGCAAACAGGCGACCCTTGGCGTCACGATAGCTCTGCATATCCTTATGAAAGTCCAGATGATCCCGGGTCAGATTGGTGAAGATACCGCCGGCAAAGCGCAGTCCATCCACCCGATGCAGCACCAGTGCATGGGAGGACACCTCCATGACCACATGGGTACATCCGGCGTCGGCCATACGGCGCAGCAACTGCTGAATCTCAAAAGATTCCGGCGTGGTGCGTCCGGTGGGAAGGCTCTCTTGCGCGATCATGTTGCAGTTGGTTCCGATCAGTCCCACCCTGGCCGCGGCACACCGCTCCAGCACCTGCTTCATCAGATAGGTGGTGGTGGTTTTGCCGTTGGTCCCGGTGACGGCGATCAGCTTCAACTGCTCGGCCGGATGAGCAAACCAGTTGGCCGACACGATGGCCAGCGCCGCGCGGGTATTGGAACAGACCAGCCACGGGCCATCCTCCCGGGGAGGGGTTTGGCACAAAACGGCCGCCGCCCCTTTTTCCAGCGCCTGTTTGATATAACGGTGTCCGTCGGTTTTGTAGCCGGTCAGCGCCACAAACAACGCGCCCGGCTGCAGCGTACGGGTATCGTAGGAAACGGAAGTGATTTGGACATCCCGGGCGGCCGCGTTTTGAGTCAGCGTCACGCCCTCAAGCAGCTTTGTAAGCTTCAATCCAATACCTCCTGATCGTGGGATCAATCCGAAATAACTTGACCGGCGTAGTCCTGAATGTTGCTGTCCACAAATCGGACCTGGATCACCGTGCCGCGGTTCACCTTGGTTTGGGCGGCGATGGACTGATCGACCGCCTTGTTGGAGGCCGAATAGTATTCCACCGCACCGGTAGCCCGCAAGTAAAGTCCGGCGTTGGCCAGCGTGCGCTGTACCTCGTCGGGCTTCAGTCCCACCACATTGGGCACCGGTACCTGGTCCTCCGGCACCGGTTCGCCCAGATAGAGCACCACCTGGCTGTTGCCCGGAATGATCGCGTCCTTAGCCGGGATCTGGCCGGTAATGACCGTACCTTCGCCCACCGTGCGGCAGGTCAGGCCCTGCTGCTTGAGCAGACTGCGTACATAGTCCACATTGTGGCCCACCAAATTGGGCACCGTGGTATCCGCGCCCGACAGCTCTTCGGGTGTATACTGTTTGGACACGCCCATGTAGTCCAGAATGTTGCCGATCAGCTGACCGGCCATAGGGGCGGCCATGTTGCCGCCGCTGATGTAAACGTTGTCATCAGTCAGATTGCTGCCCGGTGCCGCCGGCGTAGGGCCGTCATAGGCCAGCAGTACAATGACCTGCGGATCGTTGGCCGGAGCAAAGCCCACAAAGGAAACGATGTTGCGTCCGTCCTCCAACGTTTCCGACGTACCGGTCTTGCCGCCGATGCGGTAACCTGCCATGTAGGCATTTTTTCCCGTGCCGCCATCCACCACGCCCTCCAGAATGGCACGCACCTTCTCACTGGTGGATTCCGAAATCACCTGGCGCACTTCGCCGCCCTGGTGCTGATAGGTCATGCTGCCGGCATTGTCCATGGCGCAGTCCACCACATAAGGCTGCAGCAGATAGCCGCCATTGATGACCGAGGCGATGGAGCTGATCAGCTGAATGGGGGTCACCTGAAAGCGTTGACCGAAGGATGCGGTAGCCAGCGAAGTGATGCCGATCTCGCTGGTGAAGAAATTGCGCTCCCACACCAGCGCCCGATTGCTGCCCTCGCCGGGGATATCCACACCGGTAATCCCGATCAGATTATACCGCTCCAGATAATCGTAAAACTTCTCCGCCCCCAGCTTCTGGCCGATGGCGATGAAGGCCGGGTTGCAGGAGTTTTCCACCGCCTGTGCCAGACTCTGGCTGCCATGGCCGCCGGTACGCCAGCTGTGGCACTTGATCTCACGGTCGGCCACCGTGCAGGAGCCGCTGCAGTAAAAGCGTGTGTTTTCATCTACCACGCCCTCCTCCAGCGCAGCGGCCACCACCAACGCCTTGAACGTCGAGCCCGGCTCATAGGCGTCATTGAGCGCCTTGTTGCGCCATTGCTCCAGCTGCGCCTCGCCCAGCGCGCCGCTGTATTCCTCCGGCGTAGCGGTTTGCTTGAGCTGCTCCAACTGCGCCGCCAGATCCGGATCGGCGATGGCGCTGTAATTGTTCAGATCATACTCGGGTGAGCTTGCCATGCCCAGAATGGCCCCGGTGTTGGGGTCCATGGCAATGGCAAAACCACCGTAGCGCACATCGTATTTTTCGATGCCCTCCAGCAAAGCCGATTCCAGATACGCCTGAATGGTGGCGTCCAGCGTCAGATGCAAATCGGCGCCATCCATCGCATCAATGTAGTTTTCATACCGGGAGAGCAACTCGGTGCCTCGGGCATTTTTGGCCGTGACCACACGACCGGCCTGGCCGGAAAGCAGTTCATCGTATTTTGCCTCCAGACCATACGCGCCCTTGTTGTCGGCATTGACAAACCCGATGACATGGGACGCCAGAGAGGAGTTGGGGTAATAACGCTTGGTGTCGGGTTCCAGATAAATGCCGCGAGAGAGCTTGTTTTCCGCAATGAAGGCACGCACCTGTTCGACGACCTGCTCCTCCACCTTGGTCTTTACAATTTCATACTGGCGATTGGTCTTGGCCAGCTTATCCAGAATGCTTTGCTCCTCCACACCCAGCATTTCTGCCAGGTTGGATGCAATAAATTCATTGGTGGGCTGCGGATAATCGGGATACTTCCCCTCGCCGCTCTTAGCCTTTTCCACCGCCTGGGCGTAGTCCTTTTGCAGCTCCACCACATCCTTAGGGGAAAGCACAACGCTGTGTACCGTGGCCGAAATGGACAGAATATTGCCCTTGGCATCGTAAATCACGCCCCGGTCGGCCGACACCGTCAAGTCCCGTGTCTGCTGATCGATGGCCAGCTTTTCATAGTAGTCGTGGTTTGTGATCTGCAGATCCCACAGTTTCCCCAGCAAAGGAATATAAATTACCACGCCGAACAGCACCAGCAGGGCAATGGTTCTCCAGAAAATCGAGCGATTGGCCCTGCGGTCGGTTTCCCGTTTCTTTTGTTCTTTTTCCGTCAAGGCACACACCTCCTAAAATATCTGCGAAGGGCGCAAGAAAACTTCTTTTCTTGCGCCCCAGTTATTTCTCTATCAGGGTCTCTTGCTTATGCTTATGTGGTTTTGGGGCCGGATTATGCCAGCAGATCACCAAAGAATCCGCCCACCTTGTCCATGACTGCGCCATCACCGCCTGCACGGTTGTATACGACCACATTATCCGCCTCGGACAGATCCAGCACCACCATCTGGTTGCTGTTGGGCTTGACCATGAGTCCTTCCTCCAGCACCTGCGCTTCAATGGTGCGCAGGTCGTAGGCCAGCTCATACTGAGTCAGAAGCTTGACTTCCTCCTCCTGCAATTGAGCCAACTGGCTGCGCAGCTGCACCGTTTCATCGTTGATGACCGTCAGCCGCGCACAGCTCATCAGCAGCAGCGCTGCCAACACGCCCACGCAGACAAAACCCAGCACGGCAAAGGGCGAGGTTCTTCCCGCCTCGCGCACCTGCACGCGGGGGCGGGCCAGCGTGCGCTCCTTGGGGCGAACATGGGGGCGGGGGCGAGGCGTTTGCTGTCTTCTGGGCGCGGCAACGCTGCCGCCCTCCCACACGGGTTCATAAGCGACATTGCCGTACACTTCATATCTAGTTGTTCTTCGTTCGGCTTGTGTCGCCATGATTTCACACCTTATCTTACTCGAAACACTTTTCGGCGACCCGAAGCTTGGCACTGCGGGCGCGCGGGTTTTCTTCCAATTCCTTGGCATCGGCCACGATGGGTTTGCGTGGCGTCAGCTTGACTTGAGGCTTCTTGCCGCACACGCACACCGGAAAGTCCGGCGGACAGGTGCAGCCTTTGGCAAATTCAGCCAGGCCGGTTTTGACGATGCGATCTTCCAGCGAGTGGAAAGAAATAACGGCCAACCGTCCGCCGGGATTCAAACGGGGCACTGCATCGGCAACCATGCGCTCCACCGCGCCCAGCTCGTCATTGACGGCAATGCGGATGGCTTGAAAGGAGCGCTTGGCCGGGTGCTGCTTTTCCCGCAGCGCCGCCGGAGGCATCGCCCCTTTAATAATGTCCACCAATTCCAGCGTTGTCCGGATGGGCTGCTGCTCACGCCGCTGCACAATCGCACGGGCAATGGCAGGGGCATATCGCTCTTCCCCGTAACGCCAGAGGATGCGCTTGAGCTCGTCCTCCGACCAGGTATTGATCACTTCATACGCATCCAGCGGATTGCTTTGATCCATGCGCATATCCAACGGCGCATCCTGCATATAGGAAAAGCCACGCTGCGCGTCATCCAGCTGCGGCGAAGAAACGCCCAGATCAAAAAGCATTCCATCCACCGCCGCAATGCCCAGCGTATCCAGAATGGATGCCAAATCACCAAAGTTACCGTGTACCAGCGTGACCCGATCCATCAGGCCTTCCAACCGACCCGGCGCGGCGTCCAACGCCGCCTGGTCCCGGTCAATGCAGATCAGCCGTCCGCCCTTTAAGCGTTTGGCGATCTCGCGGGAATGGCCGGCACGCCCCAGCGTGCCATCCACATAGATGCCATCGGGTTTGATGTTCAGCGCATCGATGCAGGGCCACAGTAAAACGGGCAAATGAGTAAACTCCATCATTTAAAACTCCAGCGTTTCCATCAACGCGGCCAGCTTCTCGGGCGTCATATCGTCTTCCTCAGCGCGCCAGGTATCGGCATCCCAGATCTCGGCACGGTTGTGCACGCCGATGATGACTACATCTTTGTTCAGCTTGGCATACTGCCGCAGAAACTGCGGGATGAGAATGCGGCCCTGGCTGTCCGGCTCGCACTTGGCTGCCTTGGCAAAGATGGGGCGCATGGCACGGGACTGGGTCATGGGCAGGGAAGCAAACTTCTCGGTGAATACCTTCCAACTCTCCTCGGGGTAAATGGCAAGGCAGGCATCCAGGCCCAAGGTCAGATAACAAGTGGAGCCCAGCTCCTCGCGAAGCTTGGCAGGAATGAACAGACGACCCTTGGGATCAATGCTGTGCTCGTATGTACCGGTCACACTGCCCATGTCGTTCACTCCCTCCACTTTGATGTGTTTTTGCTCATTTTCGCTCCATTTTACTCCACCTTGTTTTTCAGTATACGACCTGCCCCTTAAAATTGCAATACTTTTTTTGCATTTTTTGCAGAGAAAAATCGCCGATTTTCCTTGGAAAACCGGCGATTTTTGAAACCAAGTCAAGCCACGTGTTACAAGCGGTAACAAAGCCGTTCCGTCTGTCGTACAAGCGGTTACTCTCTCTTGTGGTCAGGCTCTGTCCTGCCTACAAAATATTGCATTGAACCCCCAAAAAGCACACGGCATACCTTGAAGCAGGATCATTTTTCTTGGATGGAGGTCAGTCTTATGCAGGCCAAAGAAAACATTCGCTTTTTCTTGGGGGCAAATTCCCCCCGGGGCTTTTATTCCCTTTACGATCAGCTCATCGATCCCACACAGGCCAACGTCATTTACATTCTCAAGGGTGGGCCGGGCTGCGGTAAATCCACCTTGATGCACCGGGTCGCCCAACTGGCCGAAGAGGCCGGCCAGGCGGTGCAATATATCCAATGCTCCGGCGATCCGGCCTCGCTGGACGCCATTTTACTGCCCGACCGGGGTGCTGCCATTGTGGACGGCACGGCACCCCACGTGGTGGAGCCTGTGCTCCCCGGCGCAGTAGAGTGTTATGTCAACCTAGGCAGCTGTTACGATCACACAGCGCTGCACACGCTGCGGCAGCCAATCCAGTCCACCACAGCAGGTTACAAGGACTGCTACCAGCGTGCCTACCGCTGCCTGGGCGCGGCGGCCGAAATCTCTGAGGATATGCGAGCCATTTTGACCACCGATGCACTGGAGGAAAAGGCCGCCAAACGAGCCAAAGGGATTTTGAGCCGGGAGATCCGAACCCACGGAGCGAGCAGCGGACAGGTAGTGCAGCGTTTTCTGGATGCTGTCACTCACCTCGGCTCCATTCGCTATTACGGCACCGCTGAGGCCCTGTGCAAGCGCATCTATCTTTTGGAGGACTCCTACGGCCTGGCCCATCTCCTATTGACCCACCTGCTGTCGGGGGCGACGGCGGCCGGATACGATGTCATTGCCTGCCCCTCCCCTATGGCGCCCGACCGTCTGGCGCACTTGCTGATCCCCGGGCTTTCCCTGGGCTTCCTTTCCGCCTCGTCCGACCTGCCCTACGACAAGCGCCCCTATCGAAAAATCCGCATGGACTCCATGGCAGAGACCGAGCTGGTTCGCCGCAACAAGGCCAGGTTGCGCTTTTCGCGTAAGGTAACCGGCGCATTGACCGCCGAAGCGGTGGATTCGCTGGCGCAGGCCAAGGCCATACATGACCGGCTGGAAGCCCTGTACAATCCCCATGTGGACTTTGAGCAGGTTCACCGCATCGCACAACAACTGGCCGATGAAATCCTGCCTTCCGCAGTTTGAAATTGCGCTCGGGATAAACAACAAACGACCCCCGATGGAAGTTCCATCGGGGGTCGTTCTATCTTTTTATTGCGCCACAGCTTCTTCCGCCTGCTCGGGCTGCTGCTCGGCAACCGTTTCCATGCGGATGATTTTCTGGGGACACTTGGCGGCGCAGGCGCCGCAGCCGGTACACTTGCTGTAATCAATGCAAGCCACATTGTTTTCCACCTTGATGGCTTCGTTGGGACACGCCTTAGCACACAGGCCGCAGCCAATGCAGCCGCCATCACATACCGCGCGAGTATCCACGCCCTTGGCGCGGGAAGAACACTTGACATGGATCTGCGCATCATAGGGCACCAGCGTGATCAGGCCACGGGGGCAAGTTTCAATGCACTTGCGGCAGGCCACGCAGTTTTCCTTGTTGACCACGGCACAGCCGTCCACAATGGAAATGGCGTTATAGGCGCACGCATCCACGCAGGAGCCAAAACCCAGACAGCCATGCTGACAGGCCAGAGGACCGCCACCGGCCATTCGGCTGGCAGCCAGGCAGCTTTGCTGGCCCTCATATTGATACAGCTTGCGGTTGCTTCCGCCGCCGCTGCAGCGCACCATAGCCACCTGACGGGCCGCAACCTCGGCGCTTACGCCCATAATGGCCGCCATCTTCTGCGCCGCCTCGGCGCCGCCCACCGGGCAGGCGCCTACCGGGGCAGAGCCTTCCACCACAGCCTCAGCATAGGCGGAACAGCCGGCAAAGCCGCAGCCGCCGCAGTTGGCACCGGGCAGAACCTCCAACAGCTCCGCCTTGCGGGGATCCTCCTGCACAGCAAACACCTTGGAGGCCACCGCCAAAACAGCACCAAAGATAAGACCCAGGCCACCCAAAACCGCTACGGTGACACCAATCGCTTTCAGAACGAGAATCATCGGTATCCGTCCTTTCTCAACCCATCGGCAGGCTCAAACCCGAAAAGCCCATGAAAGCCATGGCCAGCAAGCCGGCCGTCACCAGGGCAATGGGGAAGCCTTCAAAGGCCTTGGGATATTCAGCAAACTCCAGTCGCTCACGCACCGAAGCAAAGAGCACGATGGCCACCGTAAAGCCCAGACCGCCAAACACGCCGTAAGCAGTGGACATCAAGGCGCCGTAGCCCTCCTGCACATTGAGCAGCGCCACGCCCAGCACGGCGCAGTTGGTGGTGATCAAAGGCAGGTAGATACCCAGTGCGGTGTACAGAGCAGGCATTGCCTTTTTCAAGAACATTTCTACAAACTGAACCAGCGCGGCGATGACCAGAATGAAAGCCACCGTCTGCAAAAAGCCGTCCAGTCCCAGAGGGATCAGCAGGAATGTGTTGACTGCCCAGGTGCACAGGGACGCCAGACCCATAACAAAGGTAACTGCCATGCCCATACCCAGTGCAGTATCCATCTTCTTGGACACGCCCAGGAAGGGGCAGATGCCCAAGAACTGCACCAAGATAAAGTTCTCGGCAAAAATGGCGAAAATCGCCAGGGAGAGCAATTCACCCCAATTCATGCCTTATTCCCTCCTTTTGCAGGTCGGCTGCGCAGCCATTGTACCAGCGCGATCAGACAGCCCAAGGTAATAAAGCCGCCGCAGGGAGACAGGATCAACCCTGCAGGGTAGGCATTCAGCACGGGAACGGGCAGGCCCCAGATGGTACCTGCACCCAAAATCTCACGGATGGCGCCCAGAATGGCCAGCGCACCGGTAAAGCCCAGGCCGGTAAACACGCCGTCCAGGAAGGACTTGCCGGGCAGGTTCTTGGACGCAAATGCCTCAGCGCGGCCCAGAATGACACAGTTGACCACAATCAGGGGGATGTACAGACCCAGCGCCTCAGACAGGCTGGGCAGGAACGCCTGGATCAGCAGGTCAACTGCCGTAACGAAGGTGGCGATGACCACCACATAGGACGCAATGCGCACCTCGTTGGGAATGACCTTGCGCAGCAGGGAGATGACCAGATTGGAGCAGGCCAGCACCGCCGCGGTGGAAAGACCCATACCAACACCGTTTTGCAGCGAGGTGGTAACGGCCAGCGTGGGGCACATACCCAGCAGCAGAACAAAGGTGGGGTTCTGGAAGATCAGGCCATTCATTGCAATAGTCCCGGCTTCCTGCCGCTGCACGCCGAAGTTGCTCTTGAACCAGCCGCCCACGCGCTTTGCCAACTGACCGACTTTTGCGCCGGCGGTCTTCTTGCCATCGGCAGGGGCATTACAGGCCGTCGTTTTCAATGTCCTGACCTCCTTCCGCGATGTGGCGAATGACCGCCGTCGTTGCGGTATTCACACCGGTCGTGACCGCTTTACTGGTAATGGTAGCGCCGGTAATGGCGTTGACCGAATCTTCATCCTTGCCCAGAACGATTTTACCGGACTTTCCGTTGAACTGCGCCAAAAAGTCGGGGTTTTCCGCTTTCGCACCCAGGCCGGGCGTTTCAGCGTGGTCCAGAATGGTAACGCCGGTCACCGCACCATCCGGGTTAACGCCGACCATCAGACTGATGGGGCCGCCAAAACCGTTGGGCGAAACCTCCACGCAGTAACCGATAAACTGCGTGCCGTTGTAGGCGCCGCTGATGCGCTCCACGGTGTCGTCATTGCTATAAAGATCAGAGAACACATTGGCTCCCGGCACGACACAGGTCATGGCTTCCTGGCGAGCTGCCTCTTCTCGCATGGCGATGGTTTCTGCGGTGAGCTGATTGACCAGTGCCAAAACCAAAGCGGCCGCGGCCGCGATCACAAACAGGGACAGAACCAGGCGCGCCATGTGCTTCCAATCAAAGGCAATGCCTTTGCTCTTTACTGCCGTTTTTTCCTTGCTCATGCGCCTTTCCCTCCCTTCTTCTTGTTCCAGAAGTGGGGCGTTCCGTAGCGGTGGGGCATTCCGAACTTGTCAAACAGCCAGACAAAGGCGTTCATGATCAAAATCGCAAAGCTGACCGCTTCGGGATATGCGCCAAAATAGCGCAGGAAGACCGTCAATGCGCCGCAGCCGATGGCGAAAATCACCTGGCCGCGGACGGTGACGGGAGAAGTTACGTAATCGGTTGCCATAAAGATGGCGCCCAGCATCAAACCGCCGCCCAGCAGATTGTACAGCATCCACTGCAGCGGATCGTTTCCGCCCAGTGGGAACAGATAGGTCAGCACGGCCACCGTGCCGATGTAGCACAGGGGGATACGGGGCGAGATCACCTTACGTACAACCAGATAAATGCCGCCCAGGATCAGCGCCACGGAGGACACCTCACCCAGCGAGCCGCCATGAGCACCCACCAGCATCTCTCGCAGGGTAGCGCTGGGCAAAAGGCCCTGATGCAGGCTTGCCATGGGGGTAGCGGCCGTGGTAGCGTCCGCCGTCATGCCCAGTCCGGACCAGAAATCGGTTCCGGCGGCCACCCAGGTGTTCATCAGCGTGGGGAAAGAAAACAGGAACACACGACCGGCCAGTGCAGGGTTCATAAAGTTCTTGCCCAGACCGCCGTAAAGCTGTTTGACTACCACAATGGCAAAGAAGCTGCCCACAATGGCGATCCAGTAGGGGGCATTGGCCGGCAGGCACATGGCCAGCAGCACGCCGGTCACGCAAGCCGACAGATCACCAATAGTTTGGGGCTTCTTGAGCAGATAACGATACAGAAACTCAAAGCCTACACTGAAGATCACGGCCACAGCGGTCATGATCAGGGCACGCGGGCCAAAGAAATAGGTGGCCACACCCAGAGCAGGAACCAGCGCAATGATAACGTCCAGCATGACCCGGGTCACGCTGTCGCCCGAGGAAATGTGGGGCGAGGACGCGACGGTAAAGCGGGGCGGCTGGGTGTAATCACGCTTTTTCTTGGCGGAAATATTCTCGGTCTTTTCCTGCACGCTCATGTTGCATCCTCCTTTCCGGTTTGGGCAGCCTTGGCCTGCTGGCGCTGCTGCTCCATCTGCGCCTGACGGCGAATCTCATTTTTTGCGGTGCGAATGCTTTGCACCAGACGGATGTGGGCAGGACAGGCATACGCACAGCTGCCGCACTCCATACAATCCATAATGTGATACTGCTCCAGTTCCTTATAACGGCCAGCCTTGTGATACATATTAAAGTACAGCGGCGTCAAATTCATGGGGCAGGCCTGCACGCAGCGGCCGCAGCGGATGCAGGAGAGTTCCTGACGATGTACCGGAGTGCACTCCCGGCGCTCCAAAAACAGCAGAGCGTTGGTGCCCTTGATGGTCGGCACGCTCAAGTCGTACTGCGCCGCACCCATCATAGGACCACCGGTCAAAACACGGCCGGGCTCGGCGATCAAACCACCGCACTCCTCCAGCAAATGCTCCAGCGGCGTACCGATGGGCACCAGCAGGTTACAGGGCTGATTGACGGCGCCGCCCGACACGGTAACAATGCGTCGGGTCAGAGGGATTCCGTCATGGACGGCGTCATACACCGCAGCCGCCGTGGAGGTGTTGACCACAACGCACTTAACGTCGGCAGGCAGCTTGCCCGAGGGCACCTGGCGGCCGGTCAGACGCTGGATCAACTGCTTTTCTGCGCCCTGCGGATAGCGGGTCTTCATGGTGGCGACCGTGATGCCGCTGTCGGCAGGCAACTGACCGCGCAGGTACTCGATGGCATCCATCTTGTTGCCTTCCACGCCAATGATGGCGCTGTCCAAACCCAGCGCATGCATCAAAATCTTCACGCCGCCCAGCAAACGCTCGCTCTGCTCCAGCATCAGCCGGTGGTCGGCCGTGATGTACGGCTCACACTCGGCGCCGTTGATGATCAGTGTATCGACATTTCCAATCGCACCCTTGATCTTGACGCTGGTGGGGAAACCTGCACCGCCCAAACCGACGATACCGGCCTGCTGGATCAGATCTACGATTTCCCAGCCGGTCAGATCCTCCGGATCGGCCTTGCGCTCCAGCGCAGGGGCAGGCGCATCCTGATAGTCATTTTCAATGACCACCGCCATGCAGGAACCACCGTTGGGATGGGGACGCTCTTCTACCGCCGTCACCGTTCCGGAGATCGACGCGTGGATGGGTGCGCCCAAACCGGTGGGTTCACCGATCATCTGACCCAAAAGCACATAGTCGCCCTTGGCCACAACCGGCTTGCAGGGCGCGCCCACATGCATGGCCATGGGAATGACCACATAGGCCGGCGCCTTCTTCAAAGGCATGACTGCTTCCTGCTTGGTATCCCTTTTTCTGTCATGGGGGTGAACACTGCCGTATAATCTATGCTGCATTACTTTTCACCTCTAAATACATAAAGCGCGATGAATCTTGTCGAGTCTGCGACAATTTCATTTTCATTTTACCGAATCATATTTCAATTGTCCATATCGCGGATTGTAATTTTTGTGTAAAAAACAGAGTTTAAAATTGGTTATTTTGCCACTGCCTTCTTTGGCTTCCCTCGCACACAGGGGGTGCTTTTTCGATTTTATGTGCAAAAGTGTGTCAGAACGGTTTTTTGCCATGGGGAAAATCGGATAAAACGCCAAAGTCATCCCGGGTTCGTTGACAAACCTATTTTAGGACGCTATGATTAAACCATTCAACTACTGAAAAAGGAGGCGCAGGAACCATGAAAATGCGCGGCGCAAAAATCGTAATGGAATGTCTTCTGGAGCAGGGTGTGGATACCGTATTCGGCTATCCCGGCGGTACCATCCTGAATATTTACGATGAGCTGGAACTGGGTGGCTATAAGGAAAAGATCACCCACTATCTGACCGCTCACGAGCAGGGCGCGTCTCACGCGGCCGACGGCTACGCCCGTCCCACCGGCAAGGTGGGTGTGTGCTTTGCCACGTCCGGCCCCGGCGCCACCAATGTGACCACCGGCATCGCTACCGCTTACTACGACTCCTCCCCCGTGGTGTTCATCACCTGTAACGTATCGGAAAACCTGATCGGCAAGGACTCCTTCCAGGAGGTCGATATCACCGGTATCTCCATGCCCATCACCAAGTGCAACTATCTGGTGCGCGATGCCGCCCAGCTGGCCGATGTCATCCGCGAGGCCTTTGCCATCGCACGCTCCGGCCGTCCCGGCCCGGTGCTCATTGACATCGCCAAAAACACCACGTCGCAGGAGGTCGAGTTTACCCCCCTGCCCCGCAGCGAGCACGCCTCCCACGGCCGTCTGGCCGCCATGCTCCATCGGGCCAGCCACGATCTGAAGACGCCCGAGCCCGATGCCGGCGACATTCAGACTCTGCTGGACATGATCGCCCAGTCCCAGCGTCCTCTGGTTCTGGTAGGCGGCGGTGTCATCCGCTCCAAGAACGCGGTACCCGAATTCCGCAAGTTCATTGAAACGCTGGACGCCCCCGTGGCTTCCACCGTCATGGGCGGCGGCGCCTGCCCGGGCAACCACCCCCTCTTTACCGGCATGATCGGCATGCACGGCTCCCACGCCTCTAACATGGCTTCCAACGAGTGCGATCTGCTCATCGCCATTGGCTGCCGCTTCTCCGACCGCGTGGCCACCGATCCCGGCAGGTTTGCTCCCAATGCCAAGATGGTACATATCGACATCGGCCGCGCCGAGATCGACAAGAACGTTAAGACCGATCACCACATCATCGGCGACGCCCGCCGCGTGCTGGAACTGCTCAACGAAAAGCTGCCCGCCCACCAGTATACGGAGTGGAAGCAGCAGGTATTCGCCCGCAAGGAGCTGCCCCTGGCTTACGATGGCGGTCTGTACCCTCACACCATTCTGGAAACCATCCAGTCGGTGGTCAGCGACGCCATCATCGCCACTGACGTGGGTCAGCACCAGATGTGGTCGGCCCAGTACTATCACTTCTCCCGTCCCGGCCAGCTGCTGACCTCGGGCGGCTTTGGCACCATGGGCTTCGGTCTGGGTGCCGCCATGGGCGCCAAGGCGGGCAACCCCGATCAGGTGGTCGTCCACTGCACCGGCGACGGCTGCTTCCGCATGAACTGCCACGAGCTGTGCACCGTACAGCACTACAACCTGCCCGTCATTACGGTCATCTTCAACAACCAGACCCTGGGCATGGTTCGCCAGTGGCAGAATCTGATCTACGAAAAGCGCTTCTCTCAGACCGATCTGGATCGCGGCCCCGACTTTGTCAAGCTGGCCAACGCCTACGGCATCGATGGCGCACGCGCCACCACGCAGGCCGAGTTCGAAGCGGCCTTCCGCGCTGCCGTAGAGTCGGGCAAGCCCTGGGTCATCGAGTGTGCCATCGACAAGGATTCCATGGTCCATCCCATGGTCCCCGGCGGCGCCAACGTTACGAATTTCCTGTTGGATTAAGGAGGGCGACAACATGAACAATATGATTACCCGTCACACCCTCTCGGTTCTGGTCGAAAACTCGGCCGGCGTCCTGTCTCAGGTCTCCCGTCTGTTTTCCCGGAAGGGTTACAACATCGAATCCCTCGCCGTGGGTACCACCGACGACCCCGGTGTGTCCCGTATCACCATCGAAGTGCTTTGCGACGCCGCCATGATCCAGCAGATCATGAACCAGCTACGCAAGCTCTTCCCGGTCTACTCGGTGCAGGAGCTGCTGCCCGACCGTTCCATCCGCCGCGAACTGGTTATGTATAAGGTCAAGGCCGAGCAGGCCGACGTGCGCAACGAAGTCATTCAGATCGCCAACATTTTCCGCGCCTCCATCATCGACGTATCCCTCAAGTCCCTGACGCTGGCTCTGATCGGCGATGAGACCAAGGCCGCCGCCATGCAGGGTCTGCTGGAAGCCTTCGGCATTCTGGAGCTGGTGCGTACCGGCATGGTCGCCCTGGAGCGCGGCGCGTATACCATTGAGGACGAGACCAAGGAAATGGCCGAGTTCAATCTGGGCAAAAACGTTCTGTAAAAAAAGTTCCGAGATTGTAACACAGTTTACATTCTTCCGCTTCAGACTGTATTATCATCGATAACATAATAATTGCGACACCGCATTTTGAAGGAGTGTTCTAATATGGCAAAGATGTATTATCAGCAGGATTGCGACCTCAACCAGCTCAACGGTAAAAAAATCGCTATCATCGGCTACGGCTCTCAGGGCCACGCCCACGCACTCAACCTGAAGGATTCCGGCTGCAATGTCTGCGTCGGTCTGCGCGCCGGTTCCAAGAACTGGGCTCAGGCCGAAAAGGCCGGTCTGGCCGTCAAGACGGTCCAGGAAGCCGCCCAGTGGGCCGACATCATCATGATGCTCATCAACGATGAGGTCCAGGCTCAGGTTTACAACAACGACATCGCTCCCTATCTGACCGAAGGCAAGGCTCTGGCCTTCGCCCACGGCTTCAACATCCGCTATCAGCAGATCGTCCCCCCCGCCGGTGTTGACGTGTTCATGGCTGCCCCCAAGGGCCCCGGCCACACCGTCCGCTCTCAGTATGTTGCCGGCAAGGGCGTGGCCTGCCTGGTGGCCGTGGAGCAGGATGCTACCGGCAACGCCATGAAGATCGCTCTGGCCTACACCGCCGGCATCGGCGGCGCCCGCGCCGGCGTGCTGGAGACCACCTTCAACGAGGAGACCGAGACCGACCTGTTCGGTGAGCAGACCGTTCTGTGCGGCGGCGTGGTCGATCTGATGCGCTGCGGCTTTGAGACTCTGGTCGAGGCCGGCTACGCTCCCGAGAACGCCTACTTCGAGTGCATCCACGAGCTCAAGCTCATCATCGACCTGATCAACAAGGGCGG
>JAZSCJ010000126.1:0-4675 GCA_045602885.1 Oscillospiraceae bacterium | reverse complement strand
AAGCCCTTCAGAGCCTCGTAGCTGCCGATAGCATAGCTCTCGGAATCGACCAGACGGATTTTATAATGAACATCAAAAGTCAGCTTGGGGCTGCGCTCGATGGCGACGACGTTGCCATTCTCGCTGCCGGCGGCGGCGTTGGTCAGGTCCATCAACTGCTTGGTCTTGCCGGAGCCCTTGAGACCCATAATTACTTTAACCATATGAATCACTCCTTCGTTGTGTGCCGGGCTCTCCCGGCTTGTAAGTCTATTCTAACAGTTTTTGCGCACTATTTCAACCGATTTTGGAAAGTTCGCGAAAAATCACAGTCTTTTTTTCAACGCCTCCCGGCGTGCTTCGTAACCGGGTTTGCCCAGCAGCGCGAACATATTTTGCTTGTAGGCTTCCACACCGGGCTGGTCAAAGGGGTTGACGCCCAGCAGATAGCCCGACAGGCCGCAGGCAAACTCAAAGAAGTAGATCATGCGCCCCACGCTGTCGGCGTCACGCCGGGGCAGGGTCAGCAGCAGATTGGGCACGCCGCCGTCCACATGGGCCAGACGGGTACCGGCCATGGCCTGCTCGTTGACAAATTCCAGCGTCTGACCGGCCAGGAAGTTGAGCCCATCGGCATCGTCGGGGTCAGAGGGGATGGTCAGCCGACCCTGCG
Source organism: Oscillospiraceae bacterium (assembly GCA_045602885.1). GTDB lineage: Bacteria > Bacillota > Clostridia > Oscillospirales > Oscillospiraceae > JAJPXI01. The sequence goes on along the minus strand of JAZSCJ010000126.1, from coordinate 4,023 downwards.
ATTGGGCAAAGCGAACCACGGTTTCCAGCAGGATGCGTTCCCCATCCTGAATGTACTGGCCCATGGAGTGCAGATCGGCGGTAAATTCCACGCTGGCCGGGAAAATACCCTTGCCCTGCTTGCCCTCGCTCTCGCCGTAAAGCTGTTTCCACCACTCGGCAAAGAAGCGGAACGAGGGCTCATAGCAGGCCAGAAGCTCGATTTTTTTGCCGTTTTCGTACAGGGCGTGGCGTGCGGCGGCGTACTGCCAGGCGGCGTTGTCGGCACCGGGGTAATGGAGCAGCGCGTCCATTTCGGCCGCCGCGCCGTTCATAAGCGCCACGATGTCAATGCCGGCGGCGGCGATAGGCAGCAGTCCCACGGCGGTCAGCACCGAATAGCGCCCGCCGATCTCGTCGGGCACCACGAAGGTTTCGTAGCCCTCCCGGTCGGCCATGGACTTCAGCGCGCCCCGGGCCTTGTCGGTGGTGGCGTAGATGCGCTCCCGGGCACCGGCCTTGCCGTACTTGTCCTCCAGCAGCTTTTTGAAGATGCGCAGGGCCACGGCAGGCTCGGTGGTAGTGCCCGATTTGGAGATGACATTGATGGAAAAGTCCTTACCCTCCAGCCGGGCGATGGCATTCAGCGTGGCATCGGTGGACAGGCCGTTGCCCATAAAAATGACTTCGGGTGCCCCCGGGTCAGCGCCCAGCAGGTCGATGACAGCCCGGGCGCCCAGATAGGAGCCGCCAATGCCGATGACCACCAGCACTTGCGATTGCGCCCGAATCCGCCGGGCAGCGGATTGAATGCGGGCAAATTCCTCCTTGTCGTAATTTGCGGGCAGACTCACCCAGCCGGTAAATTCGCCGCCGGGGCCGTTGCCCTGGCGCAGCATTTCGTGGGCTGTGTGTAGCGCGTCGGTTCGGGATGTCAGAAAATCGCCGGGCAGAAAGTCCCGTGCGCCGGAAAGCTCGATGTTCATACGCGGCTGCCTCCTGTAAACGTAGAATGGATGGTTCATTATAACATAGATTAAGGAAAAGTGCACGAAAACAACGCAGAAAAGCGCGGCAAAACAAGAGTTGTTCCCGATTTTGCGCCGTTGCGGCAAAACACACTTGACCTTATGGCGTTTCTGCGGTTTAATGTAAGGTGGTAAAAAGCTGTGACAGACGGCCGGAAAGCGGCCAATGACAGCCGATTTGCCGCCCATCGCACGGAAAAAGTAATAAAGTGAGGATAACTCATGGAAGAGAAGAAAATTGCGCTGGAGCAGCTGCCCAAGAGCGCGGAAAAGATGCAGGAAGTCCTGAGCCAGGGCAAGCTGCTGGTGCTGCGTGCCAGAGATGATTTTATGTATATTCTCGACGGTGGCGACGAATACCGTATGTTCAGCCACACGGCCGGTCAGTACCGCGCCGGTCGAAAGGTGCAGCCCAAGTCCGACGAGGACGCAGCAATGTTTGAAGGCGCCGCCCAGACGGTGGATCTGGTCTTCGCGGTGGAATTTGACCCCAGTATGGATATCGCCGGCGTGCTGTACAGCGCCGAGGGTGCCATTCTGCAGTCCTATCCCATGCTGGGCGAGGAGGAGAAGATTGACTTCAACGCCCCCGTCAAGCCCAAGGAGTAACCCGTTGTTTCCCCTCTGCCGAAGGGCAGTAAAAATACACACAAAATAAAGCGAGGGTCATGGATGTCGTTCTTTGGCGCTCGCGCAAAAAAAGGAGATTTTTTATCATGGGTAAGAAATTGATGATTCAGGCCTGCCTGTGCGGTGCCGGTACGACCAAGGCTCAGAACCCCAACGTCCCCATCACTCCCGACGAGATCGCCGCCGATACCGTCGCCTGCGTGAAGGCCGGTGCTTCTATCGTCCACATCCACGCTCGTGACGCCGAGGGCAAGAACTCCATGGCCACTGAGACCTTCATCGAGATCTGCGACAAGGTGCGCAACTCCCTGGCTCAGAACAACCTGGACTGCGTCATTAACCTGACTTCCTCCGGCTCCAAGTTCTCCGAGGATCTGCGTCTGGCTCACCTGCCCGTTTGTAAGCCCGAGATGTGCTCTTACGATCCCGGTTCTCTGAACTGGGCCAACAGCTACGTCTTCCTGAACACTCCCCAGTTCCTGACCCGTCTGGGCAACCTGTGCAACGAGCAGAACATCAAGCCCGAGATCGAGATTTTCGACGGCGGCCACATGCAGTCGGTTGAGCACTACATCAAGACCGGCGCTCTGGTGCAGCCCATCCACTATCAGTTCGTTCTGGGTGTTACCGGCGCTATGCCCGGCAACATGGACTCCCTGAACTACCTGCTGCCCAAGATGCAGCCCGGCTCCACCTGGTCCATCACCGGTATCGGCCGCGCTCACATGCCCTGCATGCTGCTGGGTCTGGCCAACGGCTGCGACGGCCTGCGTGTCGGTCTGGAGGACAACATCTACTACGAGAAGGGTGTTCTGGCTACCAACGCTCAGCTGGTTGAGCGTGCTGCCAAGCTGGGTGTGGACGCTGGTCGTGAGATCGCTACCGCTGCCGATGTCCGCGAGATCCTGGGTCTGACTCAGCACGTCAAGATCTAATTCAATCTTTTCCCACCTGCTCAAGCGGGCCGCGCATTGCGCGGCCTGCTTTTTTTTACCATGCGCCCGGAGGCGCACTTGCCGAAGCAGAAGAAAGAAATAACGCCACCGCACCGGCCGGGCAGCAATTTGCTGCCTGGCCGGTGCTTTTTTGTTGGTATGAGCACATATTTTTGCCACGACCCAGCATACTAACGACATCAAGGAAAAGGCAGGCAAATGACGATGGAGACCTTTACCCTCAAACCAACCCTGTATTTTGGAGCGCACGCCCTGGATGCGCTGGGCGAGCTGGCCGGACGCCGGGTGCTCATTGTGACCGATTCCTTTCTGGCCGGATCGGGACTATTAGACCGGGTGCGCGCCCCTTTGAAAGACAGCGCCGTGACGGTGTTTGACCGGGTGACACCCGATCCGTCGCTGGAGCTGGTGGCGCAGGGGGTGAACGCCCTGCGCCAAGCCGCGCCCGAAGTCATCGTGGCCTTTGGCGGCGGCTCACCCATGGACTGCGCCAAGGCCATCCGCTGTTTTTCCGGGCAGTCCATCCCCCTTTGGGCCATTCCCACCACGGCCGGTACCGGCTCGGAAATGACAGCTTACGCCGTGCTGACCGACACCCAAAAAGGCCTCAAGCATCCGCTGGTGGCGGACAGTCTGATTCCCGAAGCTGCCGTGCTGGACCCGTCGCTGCTGGCCGGCGTGCCGGCTGCGGTGACGGCGGACACCGGCATGGACGTGCTGACCCATGCGGCCGAGGCCTATGTGTCCTGTCGAGCTACACCCTTTACCGATGCGCTGGCGGAAAAGGCCTTTGTGCTGGCCTATGAAAACCTGCTGGCGGCCTACCGCACGCCGGGGGAAAGCCCGGCCAAGCGCGCCATGCTCTACGCCTCGTGCATGGCGGGCATGGCCTCCAACGCCGCCGGGCTGGGGATCAGCCACAGTCTGGCCCATGCGCTGGGCGGACAGCTGCACCTGCCTCACGGGCGGCTCAACGCAATGCTGCTGCCCCGGGTGATCGCCTTTAACGCCGCCCAGGACACCGCCGCCGAAAAGTATGCAGCCTTGGCCAAGCGGTGTGGACTGGCGGGCACTCCGCGTGCCCTGTCAGCAGCGCTGAACCGGATGCTGACGGTGCTGAAACTGCCCAAAACGCTGGCGGTGGACGACCCGGCGGCGGTAGCTGCCGCTGCGCTGGATGACCCGTGTACCAAAACCAATCCACGCACACCGACGGTGTTGGAATTGGAAGCGATTCTGCGGGAGCTGGCCAAATGAAGGAACAACTGTTATCGGTCGGTATCGACATTGGCACATCCTCGGCCGAAGTGAATTCGGCCTGCGGAAATGCCGTTGGCATTTTGCGGCTTGCGCCGTCCCACGCTGTGGGTCCCATTATGGTGGAGGTGCCACGATGAATGAACAACTTTTATCGGTGGGTATCGACATTGG
>JAZSCJ010000125.1:0-11546 GCA_045602885.1 Oscillospiraceae bacterium | reverse complement strand
TGGCCCGGACGATTGCCGGGCCCTACCCCCTTCCATAAAAACCCCCCGGAGCGATTGCTCCGGGGAGTTTGTTTTATCGCATGGCGTACAGGATCTTTGCCATTTCGCAGCGTAGGATACACTCGTTGGGGGCGATGGTGTTGTTGACATAGCCGTTAATGACGCCTTGCGCCACCAGCGTGGACACATAATCGGCCGCCCAGGTTGGGACGTCCCGGGCATCGGAAAAGGTCAGCTCGGTCGTGGCGTGCCCCTTGGGCTGAATGCGACCCAGCATGGTCATGGCCTCGGCGCGGGTAATGGAGCGCTCGGCATAGGCGTACAGGCTGTCCCCGGCCCCGGCGCTGCCCTGCAGGATGCCCAGCGCGTACATGGCCTTTACGCCGTCCAGCGCCCAGGCGGGGATGCTGTCGGCGTCGGCAAAGGGCAGCTGTACCGTGCTGTATTGGGTCAGATCCAATCGCAGCCAACGTGCGGCCATCAAAGCAAACTCGCCACGGGTGATCTGCTTGTCGGGCTGGAACAGAAGCTGCTCGCCGCTGACCACGCCGTTGGACACGCCCTGGTCATACAGGTAGTTTACATAACTTTCTGCCCAGTGGCCCGTGGTGTCGGCAAAGGGGGTGGGGGCGCTTGGGTCGGCGGGAATGTCGTAGCAGCTACGCCCGATGTTGCCCGAGGCATCGGTGACCGTGACGGTGATACGGTGGGCCTTGCCGTCCAGTTCCGGCAGGGGGGTAGTCAGCGTCAGTCCATCCAGTGTAGCTTCCAGCGGCTGGCCATCGTATGTGACGCTGACTTGCTGCTCGGAAAACCGGGTGTCGGCGTTGTCGTAAAGGGTGGCCGTCAGCCCCATCTCGTCCATTTGCAGGGTGGCGGAGGGGGGGACAGCATCCGTGGCATACCGGTCGGAGGCGGTCACCTGATCCAGCCGGATCACACCCTGCTCCGTTGTGCCGGTGGGGGTGATCTTAAGCACGCTGACTTCGGTGGCGTTCAGCGGCAGGGGGGTGGTGATCTGCTGCCAGCCGGTAAAGTTGAGCACGGCCAGAATTTGCTCGACAGAGCTTTCGTCTTGGGTGCGTACGAGCGCGCTTAAGGTGTTGCCTGAGCCGTCACCATAGACCCAGAAGCTGAGGAAGGCATCGTCCGGGGAGAACTGCATGGGGATGCTCACGGCGGCGTATTCCGTTTCCGAGGAATTGTAGGTGATTCGGGCGCTCTGTGTGCCAAAGCGGACATAGGCGGCACTGCGCTCGGGCACGACGGTTGCCGTCATGCTGTCGGCCATGTTGGAAAAGTCGCCTTCAAAGGATTCCACGGTGGAGATGCGGGCGGCCAGTGATACGGGCACGCGCAGCGTGTACTCCCCGGCTGTCACTGTGATCGCGCCGGTTCCGGCGACCGTGTTGGAGGTAAAGTTGCCGCTTTGGTCGATGTTGCCCAGCGCTTGATCCACCGACCAGGTGAACAGCTCGTCATGGCACAGAAGGGGAAGGTTGCGGTAAAGGGCCTGGGCATCCAGGGAAATGGACGCGCCGGGCGTCAGCGTAAGGGCCGACACAGCCGCGCCGGTGTCGGCATTTTTCAACGTGATTCGATCGGGCGTGGGGATGACCCGCAACATAGCTGTGGCGGTGTGGCCGTCAGCGGTTGCCTGGATGGGGAAGATACCGGCCGTTGTGCCGGCGGTAAAGGTGCCGTCGTGCAGCGTGCCTGCCCCGGCAGGGGCGGTAAAGTTCAGCGCGGCGGCATCGTATGTTTTCACGCGCTGCCCGATGGCATCCACGCCGACGGCAGACAGCGCCACGCTCTGACCGCTGAGCAGCAAGGAATCCCCCGGCGTGACGGTCAAAGAGGCGACCGGGCCCGGCGCAGTCTGCTGCGCTACCAGAAACAGGGCATTGCTGATGGCGCGCGGCTTGCCCTCTGAGGGGCGGTTCAAGATGCCAAAGCCCTCGTCACCGGGCAGCGTAGCACCCAAGGTGGTGGAGCCGCCGCCGTCCATACACACGGCCTCGGTACAGCCCAGCTCAATGAGCCGCCGGGCGGCCTGAGTCATGGAAGCGCCTACGCTGTAACCGCTCTGGCGGCCATCGACAGTGTAAAAGAGCATGGAGCCATCGGGGCGAATGCCGATGGCGGTGCGAGGCGCCTGCCCGGAGTCCAGGCCCGTTTCGACCTCGCCGTTGGTGACCATCTTATACAGGCCGCCGATGGCGGTGCGGGCTGATTTCCATTGCGGATCGGGCGAGGTGATGTCGATTTCCACCGTGTCGCCCGGCTGCAGGGCGGACAGCTCGCTCATCAGCCATTCGTGGCTGTCTTTGTGCAGGGAGAGCACCAGCTTGCCCTCGGGAATGTCGATGGAGCGATCCGAGTGCAGCACCTGCTCCACCACGCACTCCATGCGCCCGCCGATGACGGGCACATCACGGTAGACCAGCGTGTCCCGGATCTGCTTGGTCGACGGAGTTTCCTGCGTGTCCTCCGGGGGGAGTGCAGTGTCCGGATCGGAGGGATTGGGGACGGGCTGGGGTGCTTCCGGGGTGTCCTGTTCGGCCGGGTCAGAGGGCGTGGGCAGAGGCTGTTCCGGTTGGGATGCCGCGGTATCGACCGAAAGGACGACCTCTACCTGTTGGCCCAGTTTGTCGGTTTTGGGGGACAGGATGACATCCACGCCGGGTTCGGTGTGCCGGGTGGTGGGGCCAAAATCCCGGCTGTACAGAGTGAAGCCGCCGGTGGCGGTGCGCACCTTGTTCAGTCCGCCCGCGATGGTATAGCTGTGGTCACGGAAGGTGGCAGTCATGGACAGGTCGGGCCGGCCGATAAAAGCGTTCCCGTCGGCGTCAAATCCCAGGGCGTGATGATAGGACGAGGAGGAGCGCAGCACGCCGTCGGTGACCACCATGCCCAGCGGAGCGCCCGTGGCCACCACAAAGTAGTCGCCGTTGACGCCGCCGATGACGCGCTTGCCGTCGGCCTGCAGTGCCCGGGCCAGTTCGGTCAGGGTGCTTTTGGCCGGGATGCTGTCGCCGTAGGCTACGACCGGCTGAACCAGCGCATTGGGGGTGTACTCGATGTAACGCTCGGTGCGCAGATCGGAATAGGTGGCGCTCCACAGGTACTGACGGGTGTAACTGACACCCTCCGCCAGTTGGGTGCGGCCCATATGAAGTTCGGTGCCAAGGGCCTGCGAGGCCGACACAGCCGGGCTTGCGCCCAGCAAAATGGCCAGCGCCAGCGCGGTGGCACGAATCGACAGTTTTTTCATTATGTAAACCTCCGGGGTGGGATGGTGGTATTCTACCATAAGCGCACCCCCTTGTAAACAGGAAAGGACTGACGGAAATTCTTACGAATTTCGGTCAGTCCCATTGCTTATTTAGGGGTATCGTTACGTACGCGGGCCAGTGTATTGGCCAGCGTGGCCTGCTCCTGCGCTTCCAGCAGATCGGCAATGATGCGGTTGGACAGCAGGAAGCCTTTGGCCGTCAGCCGCCAGCGGTCGTCCTGTCGGCAGGCCAGACCCTGCCGCTCATATTCGGCCAGACGCTCGGCAATGGGGTCAAAGTTCATGAAATAGGTGCGCCGGTACTCCCATTCCTCAATGCCGTGGGTGGTGCGCAGACGGAGCATCAGATATTCGCCCGAGCGCTCGCTTTGGGGGATCTGGTCACTCTCGTCAATGATGACGCCGCCCTGCAACACGCCCTTGATGTATCCGTCCAGATCACGGATCAGCGAGTAGCGCCGCGTGCCGGAATCCGAATGTGCCCCCGGGCCAAAGCCCATGTAGGGCTGAGTCATCCAGTATTTCAGATTGTGACGGGAGGCAAAGCCTGGCTTGGCAAAATTGGAAATCTCATACTGCTCATACCCGGCCTGCGCCAGCCGCTCTACCGTCCACAGATACCAATCGGCCTGCGCGTCGTCATCGGGCAAGATTTCGCCCCGTGCCACCCGGTGGTGCAGGGGGGTACCATCCTCCACCTTGAGCCCGTAGGCCGAAATGTGTTCCGGCTCCAGCGCAAGGATTTGCTCCACCGTGTCCTGCCAGCTTTCGGTGTCCTGACCGGGCAGACCGTAGATCAGATCCACGCTGAGGTTTTTCAGCTTGGCCTTGCGCGCGGCGGCAACGGCCTGCTGCGCCTGGGCAAAGGTGTGAGGGCGATGCAGTGCGGCAAGCTGATCGTCGTTGGCCGACTGCACCCCCAGAGAGATGCGGTTAAAGCCGGCACGGCGCAGTTGCTTGAGCGAGCGCAGATCTACGCTGTCCGGGTTGGCCTCCAGCGTGATTTCCGCCTTTTTGTCCACGGGATATTTCTTTCGAATGAATTTGAGAAGCTCACACAGGCGCTTGGCGCCGTAGTAGCTGGGGGTGCCGCCACCGAAGTAGATGGTATCCACCACGCAGGAGGCGGCAAGGGGCGCCGATTCGGCCAGGTGAGCCAGCAGGGCACGCTGATACTCGTCCATGCGTGTCTGGCTGCCGGGCAGAGAGTAAAAGTCGCAGTAATCGCATTTGCTGCGGCAAAAGGGGATATGGATATACAGACCCAGGGTATTCGCCATGCGCCTGCCTCCTTTCGTTTTTCACCTATTATAAGTTTTACAGGTTTGTTTTGCAATCCCTTGTTGCATTGGGTAGAATAAGAAAAAAGGGGGTGACCACCATGCAAGAGCGCCGACTGTACTGCGCCGTGACCCAACCGACCCGGGTGGAAACGCTGCTGCGGCAGCAATTGCATTGCTCCTCGGGGGTAATTCGCGCTGCCAAGGGGTATCCAGACGGCATTTTGCTCGACGGAGCACACGCCAAAACCACCGATGTGGCGCAGCCGGGGCAGTCGCTGTCCATTCTGATCGCCAATCGGGAGCAGGGGGATCTGCAGCCCACCCGGGGCGAGTTGGACATTGTATATCAGGACGACGATTTTCTGGTGGTCAACAAGGCACCCGGGGTTGCCGTCCATCCCGGGCCGGGACACCACGCCGATACGCTGGGCAATTTTCTGACCGATTATTATCGGCAACAGGGCATACCCTTTGTCTATCGTCCGGCCCACCGGCTGGACCGCAATACCTCGGGCCTTATGGTGGTGGCGCTGCACGCCCATGCACAGGAGAGGCTGAAAGAACAGTTGCACACTGGCGAGTTCCAACGCACCTATCTGGCTCTTTGCCAGGGCACGCCCCGGCAGAAGGAGGGGGTCATCGACCAGCCCATCGGCCGGGCTGACGATTCGGTGCTGATGCGCCGGGTTTGCCCCGACGGTGCGCGGGCGGTGACACGATATAAAGTTATGTCAACCAAAGATGGGCGCAGTCTGGTGCAACTGGAGCTGGAGACCGGGCGCACCCATCAAATTCGGGTACATATGAGCTGGCTGGGCTGTCCTTTGGTGGGGGATTTTCTCTACGGCGTGGAAGACCCGGCGCTCATCGGCCGCACGGCGCTGCACTCCTGGCAATTAAAGCTGCGCCAACCTTTGACGGGGCGGTGGCTGGAAGTGACCGCGCCGCTGCCCGAGGATATGCAGCGGTTGATTTAATGCCGCTCACACGCCGGTCAAGTCAAAGGCCGGGATGTACCGGGCCTGGGCCGAGTCGTCTTCCTGCACAAAGCCCTCCAAGCCCAGATTGGACATATACTCCCGAGCGTGGCGTGCCTCCGAGGGGCGCAGCCGCCGGGACAACAGAGGGTCGTTCTGGGCCGGACCCCAGGGCGTGTATTGGCTCATGAGAGAAAAGAGTACCTGACCGGGGGCAAACTGCTCCTTGACCCAGTCCATGACGGCTTTGGCGGCGTTGAGCTGTCCGGGCAGTACCAGATGGCGGATGATAACGCCCCGTTTCAGCAGGCCGTTTTCATCGAACACGCAGGGGCCGGTCTGGCGAACCATTTCCAGTATGGCCTGGGTGGCCACCCGGGGGTAATCGGCCGCGCCCGACCAGCGCCGGGCGCAGTCGCCGTCCAGATACTTCAAGTCGGGCAGATAGATGTCCACCTTGCCCTCCAGCATGCGCAGGGTATCCACCTTGTCGTATCCGCCGGTGTTGTAGACGATGGGCACGGAAAAGGATTGCTCCAGTAGTTGCTGTAGTATGTGGGCATAGTGGGTGGGGTTGACAAAATTGAGGTTGTGCGCCCCCTGCTCGATCAAATTTTGACCCATTTGGCGCAGATGCTCTACCGAGCAGAGCTTGCCGAAATTTTCCTGACTGATGGAGCGGTTCTGGCAAAAAACGCACCGCAGGGAGCAACCGGAAAAAAAGATGGTGCCCGAGCCGCGGGTGCCCGAGATGGGCGGCTCCTCCCACGGATGTAGTGCCGCCCGGGCCACCATGGGAAGGGCGGGCATCTGACAGACGCCCGCCCCGGCTGATTCGGTTCGTGTGGCCCCACAGTTGCGGGGGCATACGTTGCAGAGCATAAACACACCTTCTTTTGTGTTGTGTCAATCGGCGCAATGACCGTTTCAATCCTCCGGGATCGCTTGCAGGGTCAGCATCTCTTCCAGCAGTCCCCGACAGCAGTCAAAGGCGTTGGGGATGGCATAGACCGAGTTTAACTGTGCCCGGTCGGCCCAGATCCAGCCTTCGGGCAGGTGGTCGCTTGGCGTGTGTATCACCTGCAGGTTCATATGCCATTCCACGTGGGAAAAAATATGCTTGCCCGTGCCCCGGTCATCTTGCGCACCGGCCACGGGACAGGGGGTGGGGGCCAGCTCGTTGGGAAACTCCCAAAGTCCGGCCAGCAGCCCCTTGGACGGGCGGCGACGCAGGGCGACCTTGTTTTGGTGCAGACACAAAAAGACGTTGCGCTGCTCCACCCGGCGGGCCTTGGGAGGCCGCTTGACGGGAAGGACATCGGTGCGCTGGGTCAGATGTGCTTGGCAAAATTCCCGGGCAGGACAGCGGTGGCACAAGGGCGCACCGTTGGGCAGGCAGACCAGCGCGCCCAGTTCCATCAGCGCTTGATTGAAGTCGCCCGGTGCTTTTACGGGAAGCACGGACAGCAAGGCGGCAGACACTTTTTTCTTCATGGCGGTGGTGGTAATGTCGGTGTCATCCCCGGTGATCCGGGCGATCACCCGAAGCACATTGCCGTCCACCGCCACAACAGGCAAATCAAAGGCAATGGAGCCGATGGCGCCGGCCGTGTAATCGCCCACGCCGGGCAGGGCACGAATGGCATTATAGTCGGCCGGGAAAACGACGCCGTATTCTGTTACAAGAATACCGGCGGTTTTTTGCAGGCTGCGCGCCCGGTTATAGTAACCCAGACCCTGCCACAGCTTCAAAAGCCGGTCTTCGCTCAGCGCCGCCAGATCGGCCACGGTAGGGCAGACTTCCAGAAAGCGGCGGTAGTAGTCCAGCACGGCGGCCACCCGGGTCTGCTGCAGCATGATCTCAGACAGCCAGACATGGTAGGGGGTGGGATCGCTGCGCCAGGGCAGCTCGCGTTTATTTTCGTTGTACCACGCCAACAAGGGGATAGGCAGCGGCTCCAGTTGTTTGTACATGGTCGGTCTTGCGTCCTTTCTTGCCGGGGTGGTGATTTCGTTTCGGATGCGGTTTGCCGCGATCAGGGTTTCAGCTTGTCCACCAGTTCCACCGCGGCCAGCACCATGTGGTCGCAGTGGTCTTTTTTGACCATGCCCTTCTGCTTGCCAATGGCCAGCAGGTTGGCGCAGGTAGTGTCACCCTCTTGTGCGTGGAACTGCTGCAGCAGCGCTTTGGCGGCGCTTTCGTCGCAGCCCAGCAGTCCCAGTGCCATCAGCGCGCCGGTCACGGCACCGCAGGTGGAGCCGTGGCGCATGCCGGAGCCAAAATGAGCGGCCAGCGCATAGGCCTGTTCCTCGGTCAGGCCCAATTCGGCGGCAAAGGGGAGGAGCACCGACTGGGCGCAGTTGTAATGCTTGCTTGTATCGCGCCGCAGTGCGGCGGCATGTTCCAGATGAGTCATGGTATTCTCTCCTTAGTTAAAGATGTCGGGGTTGTCGGCAAACAGGCGCTGTACCTGCTTGCGTATGCCTTGATGCTCCGGCTGTGTTAGGGTGGGGTCCTGGCGCAGAAGCGCTTCTGCGGCCTGCTGCGCCTGCTTCAACAGGCGCATATCACCGACCAGATCGGCCACGCGAAGCTGAGGCAGGCCGTGCTGCCGCTTGCCGAAGAAATCGCCCGGGCCGCGCGCCTTCAGATCTTCTTCGGAAATCACGAAGCCGTCGGTGGTGCGTGTCATGACCTTCAGCCGCTCCCGGGTTTCCGGGTTGCGGCTGTTGGACAACAGCACGCAGTAGGATTGGTGCTTGCCGCGGCCCACGCGTCCCCGGAGCTGATGCAGCTGGGACAGACCGAACCGTTCGGCGTTTTCAATGATCATCAGCGCGGCGTTGGGTACATCCACGCCCACTTCGATGACCGTGGTGGACACCAGAACGTGGGTTTCTCCGGCGGCAAAGGCGGCCATAACGGCCTCTTTTTCGTTTGCCTTCATTTTTCCGTGGACAAAGGCTACGCGCAGGTCGGGGAAAACCTGCTGCTGAAGCTGCTTGGCGTAGGCGGTGACCGCCTTGAGTTCGGCGGTGGCCTGGTCGCCCTCTTCCACCATGGGGCAGACAATGTAGGCCTGCCGGCCTTCGCCCACCAGCTTGCGCACAAAGCCGTACATACGCGCTCGCTTGTCCTCGCCTACCAAAACGGTCTGTACCGGGGTGCGGCCGGGGGGCAGCTCGTCCAGAACCGATACGTCCAGATCGCCGTAAATGATCAGGGCCAGAGTACGGGGGATGGGGGTGGCTGACATGACCAGCACATGGGGGGATACCGTTGCCTTGGCGGCCAATGCGGCACGCTGGGCGACACCGAAGCGGTGCTGCTCGTCGGTGACCACCAGACCCAGCCGGGCAAAGGTGACCCCCTCGGACAACAGGGCGTGGGTGCCCACCACAAAGTGGATCTCGCCCGCCGCCAGCGCGGCATAAATGCGCCGCTTGTCCGCTGCCTTGGTGGAGCCGGTCAGCAAGGCCACGCGGATGCCTGCCGGCGCGAGCAACGCGGACAGACTGTGGTAATGCTGTGCAGCCAGAATTTCGGTGGGGGCCATGAGAGCCGACTGAAAGCCGCCCTGATGGGCCAGCCATGCGCCGTAGGCGGCCACTACCGTCTTTCCCGAGCCCACATCGCCCTGCAACAGGCGGTTCATGGGCTTTCCGGCGGCCGTATCACGGGTCAGCTCGTCCATGACGCGCTGCTGCGCGCGGGTAGGGGCAAAGGGCAGAAACGAATAAAATTCGGAGGTGTCCGTGGTCGGAAAAACCGGGCCGGCTTGGTCGTTTCGCCGCTGTTTCAGAAAGGAAAGACCGCAGGAAAGGGTAAACAATTCCTCGAAAATCAGCCGATGCCGGGCCTGTGCAAGGGCTTCAAAGGCGGATGGGAAGTGGATGTTCTGATAGGAAAAGGGCAGGTCGGCCAGCTGATGGGTTTGCCGTAAGGCATGGGGCAGCGATTCCGATACCTGCTCCAGACACCCATCCAGCGCCTGCTGCGTCAGACCGGCCAGCAGATTGTTGCTGACGCCGTGGGTCAGCGAGTAGATGGGCATGATGCAGCCGGTAAACCGGGCACTTTCCTGGCGTTCAAAGACCGGGTTGGTCATCTGCCGGGCCCGGCCAAGCCCCTCGACCTTGCCGTAAAAGGTATAGCTTTCACCGGGACGCAGGGCATCCTTTACATAGGCCTGGTTGAAAAAAGTCACCGTCATGGCGCTGAACTGATCCACCACCTTGACTTTGGTGATGTCCAGCCCCTTGCGCACCCGGGACAACCGGGGCGTTTCGGCCACCATGGCGTGGATACATACCGGTTCACCTTCCGGCGCGTCGGCAATGGAGTAAAGCCGGGTGCGGTCCTCGTAATCCCGGGGGAAGCAGCGCAGCAGGTCCTCGGCTGTGTTCAGCCCCAGACGCTGCAATGCTTTACGGCGCACCTGCCCGACACCGGGGAATTGGTCCAACGTAGTGCTTAGTTGCAAGGGTGCGCCTCCTTTCACAAAGTGGATCATCTGTGAGTGTATCACAGATAAATTGTGCGTTCAAGTGTCCCTGTATGGTGGACTGTTGTGCTTTTTGCCAAGGAAATCCTTTTCAAAAACATGATTTTTTGGAAAGTGATAGGTTGCATATAAGTCTATGGTTCGATATAATAGAAGCATCAACAGCATCGAGTGCTATACAATTATTCTGAAAGGACGGTTGGATGCCGTGACAGAGCAGAAGAAATTCCAAAAAGTTCTGGTTGCGAACCGTGGCGAAATTGCCATTCGCGTATTCCGTGCCTGCTATGACCTGGGCTTGCATACGGTGGCTATGTACTCCAATGAGGACATTGGCGCACTGTTCCGCACCAAGGCCGACGAGGCCTATCTCATTGGAGAGAACAAGTCTCCTTTGGGCGCATATTTGGACATCCCTGCCATCATTGACCTGGCCAAGCGCCGTGGCGTGGATGCCATTCACCCCGGCTACGGTTTCCTGTCGGAGAATGCCGACTTTGCCCGCGCCTGTGAAGAGAACGGCATTGCCTTTGTTGGCCCCAACTCCACCATTCTGGGCCAGATGGGCGACAAGCTGACCGCCAAGGCCATTGCGCTGGCCTGCGGCGTGCCCACCATCCCCGGCTCCAAGGAGCCCTTGAAGGACGGCGAGGAAGCTCTGGCCAAGGCCAAGGAGTATGGCTTCCCCATCATTCTGAAGGCTGCCGGCGGCGGCGGCGGACGCGGTATGCGTAAGTGCGAGAGCGAAGAGGAAGTCATTCCTGCCTTCAATCTGGTTAAGAACGAGGCCAAGAAGGCCTTCGGCAACGAGGACATCTTTATTGAGAAGTTCCTGGTGGAGCCCAAGCATATCGAGGTTCAGATCCTGGCCGACAAGCATGGCAACGTCATGCACCTGGGTGAGCGTGACTGCTCCCTGCAGCGCCGCTACCAGAAGGTGGTCGAGTTTGCACCCGCCTGGTCCATCTCGGAGCAGACCCGTCAGAACCTGTACCGTGACGCCGTCAAGATCGCTACCCACGTGGGTTATGTTTCTGCCGGTACGGTGGAATTCCTGGTGGACCGCGACGGCAACCACTACTTTATCGAGATGAACCCCCGTATTCAGGTGGAGCATACCGTGACCGAAATGGTGTGCAACATTGACCTGGTGCGTGCCCAGCTGCTCATCGCCGAGGGTTACCCCCTGTCCGATCCCCGCATCGGTCTGAACAGCCAGGACGACGTCAAGATGAACGGCTTTGCCATTCAGTGCCGCGTGACCACCGAAGACGCGGCCAACAACTTTGCCCCCGACACCGGCAAGATCACCGCCTATCGTTCCGGCGGCGGCATCGGTCTGCTTCTGCACGGCTCTCACCGGACTTGGATCGTTGAGCGTTCCGTTTATTACGACTCTCTGCTGGTCAAGGTCACCTGCTGGGACAACACCTTTGAGGGCACCTGCAGCAAGGCCCGCCGCGCGTTGAGTGAAGAGCACGTGCGC